>DATLDS010000046.1:0-12315 GCA_035525735.1 Novosphingobium sp. | reverse complement strand
TCGCGGTACTGCGCGAGCTCAAGCTTGATCGAGCCCGAGACCTTCTTCATCGCCTTGGTCTGCGCGGCCGAGCCGACGCGGCTGACCGACAGGCCGACGTTGATCGCCGGGCGCACGCCCTGGTAGAACAGAGCGGTCTCGAGGAAGATCTGGCCGTCGGTGATCGAGATGACGGTGGTCGGAAGGTAGGCCGAGACGTCGCCCGCCTGGGTCTCGATGATCGGCAGCGCGGTCAGCGAGCCCGAGCCATTGTCCTTGTTCATCTTGGCCGCACGCTCCAGCAGGCGGCTGTGGAGATAGAACACGTCGCCGGGATACGCCTCGCGCCCCGGGGGGCGGCGCAGCAGCAGGCTCATCTGGCGATAGGCCACCGCCTGCTTGGACAAATCGTCGTAGACGATGACCGCGTGCATCCCGTTGTCGCGGAAATACTCGCCCATCGTCACCCCGGTGTAAGGCGCGAGGTATTGCAGCGGCGCGGGCTCCGACGCGGTCGCGGCGACGACGATGGTGTACTCCATCGCGCCGTTCTCTTCGAGCTGGCGAACGATCTGCGCGACGGTCGAGCGCTTCTGACCGATCGCGACGTAGATGCAGTAGAGCTTCTTGCTCTCGTCCTTGCCGGCGTTGGCTTCCTTCTGGTTGATGAAGGTGTCGATCACCACCGCGGTCTTGCCGGTCTGGCGGTCGCCGATGATCAGCTCGCGCTGGCCGCGGCCGATGGGGACCAGCGCGTCGAGGGCCTTCAAACCGGTCTGGACCGGCTCGTGGACCGACTGGCGCGGGATGATCCCCGGCGCCTTGACCTCGACCCGCTGGCGGCTTTCGGCGACTATCGGGCCCTTGCCGTCGATCGGGTTGCCGAGGCCGTCGACCACGCGGCCGAGCAGGCCCTTGCCGACGGGGACGTCGACGATCGTGCCGGTCCGCTTGACCACGTCGCCTTCCTTGATCTCGGCGTCCGAGCCGAAGATCACGACGCCGACGTTGTCGCTCTCGAGGTTGAGCGCCATGCCCTTCACCCCGTTCGCGAACTCGACCATCTCGCCCGCCTGGACCTGGTCGAGCCCGTGGATGCGCGCGATGCCGTCGCCGACCGAGAGCACCGACCCGACTTCCGAAACTTGCGCTTCGGTGCCGAAGTTGGCGATCTGGTCCTTGATGACCTTGGAGATTTCAGCGGCGCGGATTTCCATTTTCAGCCTTTCATCGCTTGCGCGAGGGAATTGAGTCGAGTGCGGAGCGAGCCGTCGATGCGGCGGCTGCCGATCGTGACGACGAGCCCGCCGAGGATGTCGGGGTCGACGTTTGCGTCGATCTTCACGTCGCGGCCTTCGCGCGCCTTCAGCTTGGCGGCGAGCTCGCGGCGCTGCGCGTCGCCGAGCGGGTGCGCGGTGGTCACGGTCGCGGTGATCTCGCCGCGCTCGGCCGCGGCGATCGCGGCGAACGCGCGCGCCACATCGGGCAGCTTGGCGAGGCGGCGGTTCTGGGCGAGCACGCCGAGAAAGTCCTTCGCCAGCGGCGACAGCTCGAGCAGCCCGGCGACGCTGTCCATCGCCCTGGCCGACGCCTCGCGCGAAACTTCGGGATTGCGGATCAGCGCGGCGAGGTCGTCCGACCGGTGAATCGCCTCGTCGAGATTGGCGAGGTCGCCCTCGACCGTGGCGACCTGGTCGCGCTCTTTCGCCAGGTCATAGAGCGCCGACGCATAGCGCCCCGCCAAGCTGGCCGTTATGCCGCCGGAATGCTCCACGCGTGGGTAAATCCTTCGTCCGCTGCTGGGCGAGGGGCGAGATGCGGCGCGCGGAAAACTGCGCTGCGGCCCGTCGTTTCGCGGCGCGCCTAGCAATCATTGTGCTGCATTGCAAGATAGGGTTAGGAGGCATCCGGACGCGGCTTATCGAGGGTTACACAATGGGCGGTATGATCCGGATGGCGATGTCCGACGGCGCGGAAATCGGGGTCTATCACGCCGAGCCCGAAGACAAGCGGCGGGGCGGGCTGGTGCTCGTCCAGGAAATCTTCGGGGTCACCGAGCACATCCGCGAGCTGGGCGACGAATTCGCCTCGGACGGCTACGAGGTGCTCTCGCCCGCGTTGTTCGACCGCGAACATCCGGGATTCGAATCGGACTATTCGGGCCCGCAGTTCGAGCGCGCGGTCGAGCTCGCGCGCAAGCTGCATCCGTTCGAGCAAAGCCTGGCCGACGCGCAGACGTGCATCGATGCACTCAAGGACGAAGGTCCAGTGTTCATCGTCGGCTATTGCTACGGCGGCTCGGTCGCGTGGCGGATGGCGCAGACCAGCGCCGATCTGGCCGCGGCGAGCAGCTATTACGGCAGCCTGGTGCCGACCCAGTTCATTGATCCCGCGCCGCTCTGCGCGACGATCGCGCACTTCGGCCGGTTCGACGGAGGAATCCCGATGGAAGGGGTCGAGGCGCTGATCACCAAGGCGCACCCGACCGCGCAAGTGTTCGTCTACGAGGCCGGCCACGGCTTCAACTCCGACCGGCGCAAGGACTACCACGAGCCCAGCGCCGACCTCGCGCGCGAACGCACGCTGGCACTGTTCAAGGCGTGCGGGGGGTGAGCCTCACCGCGACTGGCACTTGTACACCAGCCGCTCGTTGGGCCTTGGCGGCAGGACCGCCCTGATCGCGTCCTGGCTCGCGCCGAGCGCGCGCGCGGCATCCTCGCCGATGCCGCAGGCGGGGGCCTCGTACTTGGCGCGCGCGCCGCGGGCGGCGGTCATCGCTTCGAGCGAAAGGAGGAACCGCTCGGCTTTGTAAGTGCGCGTCGCCGGATCATAAGTGTTGACCGAGACGGTGGCTTCCTCGTTGGGAACGAGGATCCGCGACCACCCATTGCCCGACAGCCCGTATTGCGTGCGGCCGTTGACGCAGCCGTCGGCGCTCCAGTCAAGCTCGACGTCGGCGACGTCGGAGACCGTGGCGCGGCTACGGGCCGGATCGACCACGCAGACCATCGCGCCCGCGCCGTCGGAATCGGATTTTCGCGTCTCGGTTGGCTCCTCCGCGGCCAGCGCCGATGCGGCGCGCTCGTCGATCGCGTCGAGCGAGGGGCGGCTGAGCCAGGCGATCGTGGCGACGAGCAGCAGCGCCGTTGCGAGTCCACCCGCGATCAGCGCGTTGCGGCGGTTGCCGCGCTGCTCGAAGACCAGCACGGCGCCGCCCGCGGCGAGCGCGGTGACGAGCAGCAGCGCGGCGAGCGCGAGACCGTTCTCGCGCTCGGCGATCACCTCGAACTCGGCGCGGCGCGTGGCGGTGGTGCGCGCCCGTTCGCTCGCGGCCGCCTGGCTTCGGGCTTGCGCGTCGCTTTGCGCGGCCTCGCCCGCGAGACGCGTCCGCTCTGCGGCGTCGAGATCGGCGAGGCTGCGGCAAGGCATCGCACCGAGGTGCGGGGTGACTCCCGCCTCGCGCAGGAAAGAGGTCACCTCGCGCAGCGAGACCGCGAAGTAGAATTCGGAATCGGCGCCCTCGGAAACAGTCCCGAAGCTGTTGACCCCGATCACGCGTCCGCACGCGTCGAGCAGCGGGCCGCCGCTGTTGCCGCTCCCGACCGGCGCGGTGTGGAGCAGCGTCTCGAACTGGCGCGACGAGCGCCCGCTCGAAATATAGCCGCGTGTCTTCACCGCCGACTGCGGCTCGACGATCTCGGCCAGGCTCAGCCCCTGGGCGAGGTCGACATTGCCCGGATAGCCGACCGCGAATACTTCGGCGCCGTCCTCGACCGCGCCGGGGAACAGCGTCAGCGGCGGAACCCTACCGTTGTCGACGATACGCAGCAGCGCAAGGTCGTTGCGCGGCGAATAGGCGACGAGCTTGGCCAGGTGCCCCGTGGCGCCTTCTGACGGGACCACGCCGACGATCATCGTCTCGTCCTCGCGCAGCGGCTCGACCACGTGCGCGTTGGTGACGATCAGCGTCGGGCTCACCGCGAAGCCCGAGCCGTGGCCGACATATTCGACGCTGTCGCCGTCGTTGGCCACGAGCACCACGCGCACCACCCCGCGGCTCGCCGCGGCGATGTCGCCCGGGTCGGCGCGCGCGGGCGCGACCGCCAGGGCCATCAGCAGGGCAATGAGAGCAAGCAATCGCAGCATCGCGCGCGGTTGTGACGGCGCTTTGCTTTGACCGCAAGCCGCGGGACGCACGCCGGCGCGCCCTTGGGTAATCTCGCCGCACAAGCTAAGGAGACCACCGATGACTTACGCCGTCCACGGACTGCCGCGCACCGAGTTCGCGCCGCTGTTCGCGCTCGATGACGACGAGCTCGCGCGCCGCGGCGCGCGGCGGGTTACCGCGAGCGCCGACCGGGGCTTTCCGTGCCGGATCAGCCTCGAGGACGCGCGCGCGGGCGAGCGGCTGATCCTGCTTCACCACACCAGCCACGATGTCGCCACGCCGTATCGCAGCGCCTACGCGATCTTCGTCCGCGAAGCGGCGGCCGAGGCCGCGCCGTTCGTCGACCGGGTCCCGCCGGTGTTCGCCGGGCGGCCGATCGCGCTGCGCGGGTTCGATGCCGCGGGAATGCTCACCGCCGCGCGGCTCGCCCCGCCCGACGAGGCCGACGCCGCGATCCGTGACCTGTTTGCCGATCCGCGGATCGCCTATATCCATGCCCACAACGCCGCGCACGGGTGCTTCGCCGCTCGGGTCGAGCGCCACGGAGAAAGTCAGGGAGCATTGGCATGAGAATCGCCGACGACGAAGCCTGGCTCGCGGTGCTCGGCCGCGACCGCATCCACGACGGCCGGTTCGTGACCGGAGTGCTGACCACCGGCATCTATTGCCGCCCGTCGTGCGCGGCGCGCCATCCCAAGCGCGAGAACGTCCGTTTCTTCGCCGACGGCGCGGCGGCGCGCGCGGCGGGGTTGCGCGCGTGCAAGCGCTGCTTGCCCGACGACGTCAGCCGCGACGAGCGCGCGGTGCTGATGGCGATCGCCGCGATCAAGGCGGCCGAGCAGCCGCTCGCGCTCGGCGGGCTGGCGGCCGACGCGGGCTATTCGGCGGCGCACTTCCAGCGCGTGTTCGCCCGCCACACCGGGCTTTCGCCCGCCGCTTACGCCCGCGCCTTGCGCGCCGAGCGCGCGGCCGAGGCGCTGAGCGACGCGGAACGGGTGACCGACGCGATCTACGACGCGGGCTACAGCGCCCCGTCGCGGTTTTATGCTGAAAACCAGGGGAGAATGGGCATGGCGCCATCGGCGTGGCGCGACGGCGGCAAAGGCGCGACGATCCATTGGGCGGTAGTCGAGACCACGCTCTGGCGGATGCTGGTGGCGGCGACCGACAAGGGCGTGTGCCGGCTGTCGTTCGACGAAGGGCGCGAGGCTTTGGCGGCGCGCTTCCCCAACGCCGAGCTGATCGAGGGCGGCGAGCAATTCGCCGCGCTGCTCGACCAGGTGATCGCTTCGGTCGAAGCGCCGGGCGACTTCGCGCACATCCCGCTCGACGTGAAAGGCACCGCCTTCCAGGAGGCTGTCTGGCGCGAGCTGCGCAAGATTCCGCCGGGCGAGACGCGCAGCTATGCCCAGATCGCCGCCGCAGCGGGCAATCCGAAGGCGGTCCGCGCCGCGGGCTCGGCCAACGGCGCGAACAATGTCGCCGTGCTGATCCCATGCCACCGCGTCGTGCGCAGCGACGGCAGCCTCGGCGGCTATGCCTATGGGCTCGAGATCAAGCGTAAGCTGTTGGAGAGGGAAGCGAAGTGACCGACAAGATCGAGACGTTCCGGGCGCTCCATGTCCCCGGCGACCCGCTGATGCTGTTCAACATCTGGGACGCGGGCAGCGCTCGGACGGTCGCCGACGCGGGAGCCAAAGCGATCGCCACCGGGAGCTACGGCGTCGCCGAGGCGCATGGCTTGAAGGACGGCGAGACGATGCCGCTCGACCTGGTGCTGGCCAACTGCCGGCGGATCGTCAATGTCACCGAGCTTCCGGTGACGATCGACCTCGAGGCCGGATACGGCGCGACGCCGGGCGAAGTCGGCGTCTCGGTCGCGGCGGCGCGCGAGGCGGGGGCGTGCGGGATCAACCTCGAGGATCGCCTGGCCGACCAGGCCCAGCCGATGCCGATCGCCGACTACGTGCCGCGGCTCGCCGCCGCGGCCGCGACCGGCCTGTTCGTCAATGCGCGCACCGACATCTATTGGGGTCGCAAGCCCGACGAGATCGGGCCTCAACTCGTCGCGCAAGTGCTCGAGCGCGCCCGCGGTTATGCCGACGCGGGCGCCAGCGGGCTGTTCGTGCCGTTCCTCGGCGATCACGCCTCGATTCGGGCGATCTGCGAAGGCTCGCCGCTGCCGGTCAATGTTCTGTGGGCGCCGGGGAGGGGCGATCGGGCGGCGCTCGCGGAACTCGGCGTGGCGCGGATCAGCCACGGCCACGGACCGTGGGCGGCGGCGATGCGTTACCTGGCCGACAAGGCGAAGAAGGTGTTCGCGGGCGAGGAGCCGTACGGCTGAGCGACTTTCCCGGCGGCTAGACGAAGCTGTACGGATCGATGTCGATCCCGATCCGCACCCCGGGGGGGAAGCGGAGCGGCTCAAGCCAGTCGCGAATCACGCGCTGGACTTCGGCCGAGCGGCGCGCGTTGATCAACAAGCGATAGCGATAGCGGCCGCGCAGCAGCGCGAGCGGGGCGGGCGCGGGACCCAGGATCAGGACATCGGGGAGGTTGGGCGCGGCGCCGCCGATCGCGCGCGCCGCGTCGCGCGCCTCGGCCTCGTCTTCCGAGCTGACGATGATCGCCGCCCAGCGTCCGAACGGCGGGGCGCCGGCTTCGCGTCGCGCTTCGGTCTCGGCGGCGTAAAACGCGTCGCGGTTCCCCGCGGCGAGCGCGGCGATCACCGGGGCAGTCGGATGGCGGGTCTGGATCAGCACCTCACCGGGCTTGCTCGCGCGCCCAGCGCGGCCGGCGACCTGGGCGATCTGCTGATACGTCCGTTCGCCCGCGCGCAAGTCGCCGCCCTCGAGCCCGAGATCGGCGTCGACCACACCGACCAGCGTGAGCTCGGGGAAGTGATAGCCCTTGGTCACCAATTGCGTGCCGACGATCACGTCGATCGCGCCCGAAGTCGCCTCGGCGACGAACTGCGCGGCGCGCGCCGGGCTGGTCAGCGTGTCCGAGGTCACCACCGCGACGCGTGCTTCGGGAAACAGCTCGGCGACTTCGTCGGCGATGCGCTCGACCCCTGGGCCGCAGGCGACCAGGCAATCGGGCTCGCCGCACTCCGGGCAGGCCTCGGGCGGCGGCGTCTCGTGCCCGCAGTGGTGGCAGGCGAGCCGCGCCGACAAGCGGTGCTCGACCAGCCACGCCGAGCAGTTGGGGCACTGGAAGCGATAGCCGCAATGACGGCAGAGCGTCAGCGGGGCGTAGCCGCGGCGGTTGAGGAACAGCAGCGATTGCTCGCCCCGCTCGAGCCGTTCGCGCAAGCCCTCGACCAGCGGCGAAGCGAGCCAGCGGCCACGCTCGGGCGGATGCTGGGTCAGGTCGAGCGTCTGAATCGTCGGCAGCGTCGCGCCGCCGAACCGCGCGGGCAGGTCGAGCTTCTCGTAAACCCCCGCCTCGGCCATTTGCAGGCTTTCGAGCGCGGGGGTGGCGCTGGCGAGGATCACCGGCACGCGCTCGAACCGCGCGCGCATCACCGCGACGTCGCGCGCGTTGTAGCGCACCCCGTCGTCCTGCTTGAAGGAGACCTCGTGCGCCTCGTCGACCACCACCAGCCCAAGGTCGGCGAACGGCAGGAACAGCGCCGAGCGGGCGCCGACCAGGACTTGCGCGTCACCTCGGGAAACCGCCCGCCACGCCCGGCGCCGCTCGGTCGACTTGAGCGACGAGTGCCACACCACCGGCGGCGCGCCGACCCGCGCGGCGAAGCGGGCGAGGAAGTTCTCGGTCAGGGCGATCTCGGGGAGCAGCACGAGCACCTGCCGCCCCGCCGCGATCGCCGCGGCGATGGCTTCGAAATAGGCTTCGGTCTTGCCCGAACCGGTCACCCCGTCGAGCAGGAACGGCCGGAACGCGCGCGCCTCGACCGCGGCGACGAAGGTGTCCGCGACGGCTCTCTGATCGCCGCTGAGCTTGGGCGCGGCGAAATCGGGAAGCGGGCGCGGATAAGCCCGGTCGATGTCGACCACCACCGGCTCGAGCATCCCGGCGTTGACCATTCCGCGCAGCACGCCTTCGGACACGCCCGCAATCTCGCCGAGCTCACGGATGGTCGCCTGCTGGCCGTCGAGCAGATCGAGCGCGGCGGCGCGTTGCGGGGTCATCCGCTCGGGCGCCTGCCCGGTCAACCGGTACTCGGTGATCGTTCCGCCGCCGCGCAGCGCCGCGCCGCTCGACAACGCCATCCGCGCAACGGCGGCGAGCGGCGCGATGTAATAGTCGGCGGTCCACTCGATCAGGCGTCGCAGCGCCTGCTTGAGCGGCGGCACCGGCAGCGCCTCGAGCAGCGGACGGAGCCGCGCGTCCGGAACTTCGGCCGCCGGCAGCCGTTCCGCTTCCCAGACGATTCCGACGATCTGGCGCGGGCCCAGCGGCGCCACCACGACGCTCCCGGGCTCGACCTTCATGCCTTCGGGCACGCGGTAATCGAGCGGGCCGAGCGCGGCGTTGAAGACGAGGAGTCGCACGCGGTTCATCGGCGCGGCCTATATGGGGTCGCCGAGCGAAAGGACACGGGTTGCCATGACGATGATCATCGAACGGCGGGGATTTCTGGCCGGGGCCGGAGCGACCTCGCTTCTCGCGCTCTCCGCGTGCGCCGGTGGGCTCGGTGGAAGGTTCAGCTTCGTCGACGCGGTGCGGCGGCTCCTCACGCTGTCGTCGGGCGCCGCACTCGACCGGCTGATCGCGCCCGGCGGGTTCTACGACAACCAGGTCGCCCGGCTCGACTTGCCGCAAGTGTTCGGCTCGCGCGGCGGAGTGCTCGCCAACATCCTGACGGGGGTGGTGTTCCGCGACCGCTTGCAGCGCCAGCTCAACGAGTTCGCGCGCGACGGCGCGCGCCGCGCCGCGCCGGTGGTCGCCGACACCATTCGCACCATCGGGTTCGCCAACGCGGTCGACCTGATCCGCGGCGGGCCGACCGCCGCCACCGGGTTCCTGCGCCAGGAGATGGCGGGCCGGCTGATCGACGTGATGTTCCCCGCGATCGGCGACGCGATGCGGATCGCCAACGATCCTGTTGTAGGCCAGGCGCTATCGGCGCTCTCGGGGGTCGACATCGGCGCGGTCGCGCGCGACTTGTCGGTCCAGGCCGATACCGCGATCTGGGGCGAGATCGGGCGCGAGGAAAGCGCGATCCGCGCCGATCCGCGCCGCACCAACGACCCGCTGCTGATCGCCGCGCTGACCGGGGCGAACGCGTTCTAAGAGACTGACAGGACGGGCGAGGCTTCCTATAGCGGGCGCAGAATCGCCCGTGGGGAGCCGTCCGTGAAATTTTTCGTCGACACCGCCGATACCGCCGAGATCGCCGAGCTCGCCGCCACCGGCCTGCTCGACGGGGTGACCACCAACCCGTCGCTGATCCACAAGGCGGGGCGCGACTTCATCGAGGTGACCCGTGAGATCTGCGGGCTGGTCGACGGTCCGGTCAGCGCCGAGGTCGTGGCGCTCGACCATGTCGGGATGATGCGCGAGGCCGAGATCCTGCGCAAGATCGCCGACAACGTCTGCATCAAGGTGCCGCTGACGATCGAGGGCCTGAAGACCTGCAAGAAGCTCACCGGCGACGGGACGATGGTCAACGTCACGCTGTGCTTCTCGGCCAACCAGGCGCTGCTCGCGGCCAAGGCGGGGGCAAGCTTCGTCTCGCCGTTCGTCGGGCGGCACGACGACAACGGCTTCGACGGGATGGCGCTGATCGCCGACATTCGGCTGATCTACGACAACTTCGCGTTCGCGACCGAGATCCTCGTCGCCAGCGTGCGCCACGGCATCCACGTGCTCGAGGCGGCCAAGATCGGCGCCGACGTGATGACCGCCCCCCCGGCGGTGATCCGCGCGCTGTTCAACCCTCCGCTCACCGACAAGGGCATCGAAGGCTTTCTCGCCGACTGGGCCAAGACTGGGCAAGCCATCGGCTAGGCCTGATGCGCGACGAATCCCCCCTCGACCGCTTCAGGTCGGTGCTTGCCGGGGCGAGCCGCGCGGTGGCGCACGAGCCCGAGGTCGAAGTCGCGTGGACCGCCGACGCGCCGGCGCAGGCGGGCAAGAACTTCCGCGTGCCGATGCCGGGGCGCAACCTGCCGGCCGAGCAAGTCGCCGAAGCGCGCGGCTTCGCCGACAGCTTCGCGCTCAAGCTGCGTCACCACGACGAGGGCCTCCACGGGCGCGGCCTGCCGGCCGAGCCGGTGGCGAGGGCGTGCTACGATGCGGTCGAGCGGGTCCGCTACGAGGCGCTCGGCGCCAAGGGCTTTGCGGGCATGCGCGGCAATCTGACCGCGGCGCAGACGGTGCGCACCGCGAGCGACCCGATCGCCCGCGCCGCGCGCGCCGACGAGGTTCCGCTCGAGACCGCGCTGTCGCTGATCCTGCGCGAGCACCTGACCGGGCAGGTAGTGCCCGAGGCGGCGCGCGCCGGCACCCAGCTCGTCCGCGAGTGGATCGAGGAGCGCGCGGGCGGCGATTTCGAGGCGCTGGCGCTCAGCCTCGACGACCAGCGCGCGTTCCAGAGCCTCGCGCTCGACATGCTTCACCACCTCGAACTGACCCGCAATCCCGACGACTTGCCCCCTGACGAGCCCGAGACCGACACCGACGATCAGGACGACGACGACCAGGACGACAGCGCCGACGCGTCCGACGACGATCAACCGAGCGAGATCGCCGGCGACACCAGCGAGGGTGACGAAGACTCCGAAGGCGAGGTCGAGCGCGAGGAGACCGACGAGGCGGCCGACGCCGACATGGCCGACGAGGGCGAGGACGGGATGCTGCCCACGCGCCCCAACCGGCCGTGGACCGAGCTGCCCGACAAGTTCGACTACAAGGCCTATACCCACGCGTTCGACGAGGTGATCGCCGCGTCCGAGCTGTGCGACGAGGACGAGCTGAACCGCTTGCGCGCCTATCTCGACGCGCAGCTCAAGGGCCTCCAGGGAATCGTCACCAAGCTCGCCAACCGGCTCCAGCGGCGGCTGATGGCGCAACAGAACCGCAGCTGGGACTTCGACCAGGAGGAAGGCCTGCTCGACGCCGCGCGGCTCGCCCGCGTGATCGTTTCGCCCGGGCACTCGCTGAGCTACAAGATCGAGCGCGACATCGAGTTCAGGGACACCGTGGTCTCGCTGCTGATCGACAATTCGGGCTCGATGCGCGGGCGGCCGATCTCGATCGCCGCGATCAGCGCCGACATCCTCGCCCGCACGCTCGAACGCTGCGGGGTGAAGACCGAGGTGCTCGGCTTCACCACCCGCGCGTGGAAGGGCGGGCAGAGCCGCGAGGCGTGGCTCGCCGGGGGCAAGCCGCCGGGCCCCGGCCGGCTCAACGACTTGCGCCACATCGTCTACAAGAAGGCCGACGAGCCGTGGCGCCGGGCGCGCCGCAACCTCGGGCTGATGATGCGCGAGGGGCTGCTCAAGGAGAACATCGACGGCGAGGCGCTGCTGTGGGCGCATGCGCGGCTGCTCGCGCGCCCCGAGGATCGCCGCATCCTGATGGTCATCTCGGACGGCGCGCCTGTCGATGATTCAACGTTGTCCGTGAATAACGCCGGATACCTCGAGCAGCACCTGAGGAAAGTGATCGACTGGATCGAGCGCCAGTCGCCGGTCCAGCTGGTCGCGATCGGGATCGGCCACGACGTCACCCGCTACTATCGCCGCGCGGTGACGATCATGGACGCCGACCAGCTCGGCGGGACGATGGTCGAGCAGCTCGCCGGACTGTTCGAGGAGGAGTGATGGACGTCTCCGAGGCCGTTGCCTCGCGCCGCACGGTGCGCGCGTTCCTGCCCGATCCGGTCGACCGCTCAACCATCGAACGCGTGCTCGACAAGGCGCGCAACGCTCCGTCGGGGGGCAACGTCCAGCCGTGGAACGCGCACGTGCTGACGGGTGAGCCGCTGGCGCGGCTGTTCGCGGCCGTCGCGGAGGTCATGCCGCAAGGCCGCGCGGCGCACGCGCCCGAATACGACATCTACCCTAAGGGCCTCGACGGGGCTTACGAAGAACGTCGCGTCGGCGTGGGCGAGGCGATGTATGCGTCGATGGAGATCGCCCGCGACAACCGCCCGGCGCGGTTGGCGTGGTTCGCCAACAACTTTCGTGCGTTCGGCG
>DATLDS010000045.1:0-3541 GCA_035525735.1 Novosphingobium sp. | reverse complement strand
CGCACGATGCGCCTGCCCGATGCGTTCCAGGACCACGACGCCCCCGACAAGCAATACGACGCCGCCGGCCTCAACGCGCCGCAGATCGTCGATACCGTGCTCAAGGCGCTGCGCCACAACAGCGCGGGCGTGGAGGAGGCGCGGGCTTAGCCTAGCCTAACCAGCGCCAGATTCCCGCAGGCACGTAAGCCAGCCAGATGTGCGCCCAGGTCAGCGCGAGCCACAGCGCGAGCGTGAGCGCCCACAGGCCGATCCCGATGCCGGGCAGCGCCGACAGCCTCGGCCAATAGCTGGTCTCGGCTTCCCACGCCGCCCAGCCGGCGCCCATCAGCTCGCGCTTCTTGCGGTCCTGCATGTGCGCGCCGACCAGCGCGAGGAACGCGATCGCGCCCGCCAGCACCAGCGTCCGCGTGGTCGGGGCGATGAGGACGTGGCTCAGCGCCCACAGCGCAAAACCCCACATCATCGGGTGGCGGGTGACGCGGAACACGCCCTGGGGCTCGGGCTGCGCGCCTTCGGGGTGGACCACTACGCCGGGAAACGCCGGGTTGCCCCGCAAGCTGCCGATGAACAGCGCTAGGCTGACGATCGAGATCGCGCTGGCGATTATCCACAGCGCTTCGGAGCTGCCGTCCCACGCCGGCAGGCCGCGCCGCGTCATGCCCTGAAAGGCGACGATCATCCACGCGAACGTCGCCAGGCTGACCAGCGAATAGACCGCGGCGAACCCCTTCGCGCCGAACGCGCGGACCATGGGGCCACGCAACGGGTGCGACATCGCGAAGTGCGTGCCAACGAAGGCGACGCTGGCGGCGATCAGCGAAGTCAGCGCGGAGCTCATGCTCGTTCTCCCTTGCCGCGCCGCCCGTCCGCCTACCAGTCGTAAGCCTTGGGCAACGCTCCCTCGGAGGGCGTGCGATAGCGCTCGCGCAGCCGGGTCTGGTGATTGTCGATCGGTTGCGCCACCCCGTCAATGAACACCGCGAGCACCGCCGACGATACCTCGAGCGGGTCGCCATCCCAGATCACCACGTCGCCGGCGCGGCCCGCACGGAGCGAGCCGAACCGCTCGCCCATCCCGAGGATCTCGGCCGGGACCGAGCTGATCGCCGCGAACGCCTGGCCCCAGCTCAGCCCGCTCGCGCCGGGCACCCGGGTCAGCGCGACGAGGTTGCCCGCGTATTGCGCGGCATAGCGCGGCTGGGCGTTGTCGTCGTTGCGCAAGTTGCCGAGCGCGACCTTGACCCCTGCGGCGGTCATCCGCCCGATGTTCGACTGCGTCGCCGCGAGTTGCTCGAACTCGCTCGGCAAGTCGTTGAGCGCGTCGGCGATCACCGGAACCCCCGCCGCGGCAAGGTCGGCGGCGGCGAGCCAGCCCTCGCTGGCGCCGACGATCACCAGCCTGAGCGCCGGAAACTCGCGTTTGAGGCCGAGCACCGCGCGGATATCCGAAGCGCGCTCGACGTGGACGTAGAGCGGCTGCCGGCCCGCGACCACCGGGATCAGCGCGGCGGCGTCGAAGCGGGTCAGCAGCACGTCCTGGTCGCGGCGCTCGTCGCCCGGCGCGAGCCGTGGGTCGAGCGGCACGTCGTCTCCGGTCGAGATCGGGCCGCGCTCGGCCCGCCAGCCCGCGACGCCCTCGCGGCGGCCGAAATCGCGTGCCTCGCGCAGCGCGTTGCGGAGCAGCGCGTGCGCCGCGGTGCGGCTGCCCCCGGCCTTGGCCGCGCCGTCCTCGCCGAGCTCGACGAATTGGAACGCGCGCGCGCGGGTCACCGCCTGCGGATCGGCGCCGAGATCGATGATCGCGCCTTGCCCGGCGAACACGCTGCCGCCGGCCCCGCCCGCTATCGCCGCCCGCGTGATCCCCGCGGCGCGGGTCACCGCGATCGGCTGCGCCGACGGATTGACCGCGGGGGCGACGTCGAGCGCGGCGTTGAACGGGCTGCCCGAGACCGCGTAATCGTTGCTCTCGCCGACCGCGTCGACGTCGACCAAGCCGAGGTCGGTGACCCCGACCACGATCCCCGGCGTCACCCACTTGCCCGCCGCGTCGATCGTCTCGATGCCCGCGGGAACGCTGACGGCCGCGCCCGCGGCGGCCACCTTGCCGCCGCGCACCACCACCGTCCCACGCTCGATCGGCGCGCTGCCGTCGCCGATCACCACGGTCGCGTTGATCACCGCGAAGTCTTGCGCCGCGGCGGGCGCGGCTAGCGCAAAGGCGAGTGCGGTCAGCGCGAGCCTCACTTGGTGTCTCCCATGCCCGGCTGGCCGAGCTCGAAGTCGCTCACCGGGCGGCGCCTGGGATCGTCGGCGTCGTACATCACCGCGCCGTCGATCCATACCCTCTCGGGCCTCGAATAGACCGACAGCGGATTGCCGTTCCACAGCACCACGTCGGCCATCTTGCCCGGCGCGAGGCTGCCGGTCCATTGGGAGATACCCATCGCGGTCGCCGGGTTGAGCGTGAGCCAGCGGATCACTTCGGCGTCGGCGATGTCGATCCCCATCCGCCGGCCGTCGGCCTGGGCTTTGGCGGCTTCCTGGTTGAGCCGCTGGATGCCGTTCTCGTCGTCCGAATGGATGATCACGCACGCGCCGGCGTTGTGGAGCAGCGCGGCGTTCTCCGGAATGCCGTCGTAGCTTTCCATCTTGAAGCCCCACCAGTCGGCCCAGACCGCCGAGCACACCCCGTTGGCCTTGAGCAGGTCGGCGATCTTGTAGCTTTCGACCGCGTGGTGGAACGCGGTGACCTTGTAGCCGAACTCGCGCGCCATATCCATGACGAGCGCCATCTCGTCGGCGCGGTAGCAGTGGTTGTGGACGAGGATCTCGCCCGCGAGCACGCCCGCCAGGGTCTCCATCCCGAGGTCGCGGGTGTCCTGCGTGCCCGCATCGCGCTTGCGGCGGTATTCCTGCGCCTTGATCCACGTCGCGCGGTTGACCGCGAAGTTGCCCATCCGGGTCGAGGGGATGCGGCCTTTGCCGCCGTAATTGCGCTTGGGGTTCTCGCCGCACGCCATCTTGAAGCCGTACGGCGCGCCGGGGAACTTCATCCCCTGGACGGTGCGGCTCGGTACGTTCTTGAGCGTGACCGAGCGCCCGCCCATCAGGTTGGCCGAGCCGGGGAGGATCTGCAATGCGGTGATCCCGCCGTTGGCGAGCGCGCGGGAAAAGCCGGGGTCCTGCGGCCACACGCTGTGCTCGGCCCAGACGTTGGGCGTGGTCGGGTCGGTCGCCTCGTTGCCGTCCGAATGCGCCGCGACCGCCGGGCTGGGATAGTCGCCGAGGTGGCTGTGGACGTCGATGATGCCGGGGGTGACGAAGCGCCCCGCGGCGTCGATCCGCGCATAGCCGGACGGAATCGCCAGGCTCGCGTCGCCGACCGCCTCGACCTTCCCGTCGGCCAGCAGCACCACGCCGTTGTCGATCCGCCCGCCGGCGCCGTCGTAGACCGTGGCGCCGACCAGCGCGGTCGGCGTCGAGGGGTAAGCACGATAAGTCGACGGATACGGGTTCGTGTCGAAGCCGGATACCGCGG
>DATLDS010000034.1:0-7431 GCA_035525735.1 Novosphingobium sp. | reverse complement strand
TCGCGGTCGATCCCGACCGCGACCTCAACCCGACCGCGCTGATCCTCGCCCGCGCGCTCGAGCGCCACGACGTCCGCGGCGAGCTCGCGACGCTCACCCCGCTCCATCCCGATTACGCCGCGCTAAAGAGCGCGTTGAAGGACGGCACCGGCGGCGCATCGGAAAAGGCGCTGGTCCGCGCCAACATGGACCGCTGGCGCTGGCTCGCGCGCGACATGGGCAAGCAGTACCTGCTGACCAACGTGCCGGAGTACATGCTGCGGCTGACCGTCAACGACAAGGTCATCACCAGCTATCGCACCGTGGTCGGCAAGCCCGGGCGCACCGCCACCCCGCAGCTCGCCGAGATCGTCCAGGGGGTGATCTTCAACCCGACCTGGACGGTGCCGCAGTCGATCGTCAAGGGCGAGGGGCTGGGGGCACGGCTGCTCGGCAATCCGGGCGCCGCGGCGCGCGAGGGCTACAAGGTGACCAAGGGCGCCGATGGCTTCGTCACCGTCGTTCAGCAGCCGGGCAAGGGCAACTCGCTCGGGCTGATGAAGCTCGACATGCCCAATGCGCACGCGATCTTCATCCACGACACTCCTGCCAAATCGCTGTTCGCCGCCCCGGCGCGCGCGTTCAGCCACGGCTGCATCCGCACCGAGCGGGCGAGCGAGCTGGGGATGCTGATGGCGATGCTCGGCGCCGGGCTGACCAAGGAGGAAGGCGTAGCGCACACGCTGTCGGGCGAGTACACCAAGGTCGCGATGACCAAGACGTTTCCGATCTACATCACCTATTTCACGATGGCGCGCGACGTCGGCGGCAGCTTGCGCAAGTTCGCCGACATCTACGGCCGCGACGCGCCCGTGCTGGCGAGCTTCGCCAAGCCGCGCGAGCTGCACACCGACCAGCGCACCAGCAGCGAGGAAGTGATCGAGATCGTCGACGATTTGGGGGCGACTTAGACCCGCCGTCCCGCCCTCAGCACCGCCATCGCGCAGTTATGACCCGGCGCGCCGGTCACGCCGCCGCCGGGGTGCGTCCCCGCGCCGCACATCCAGAGGCCCGGGAGCGGCCCGCGATAGCTCCCGTGGCCGAGCACCGGCCGCGCCGCCCACAGCTGGTCGAGGCTCATCCGCCCGTGGAAGATGTCGCCGCCGACCAGCCCGAAACGGCGCTCGAGGCCTTTCGGGCTGAGCGCCTGGCGGCCGACGATGCTCGCGCGCGTTCCCGGCGCGAACCGCTCGAGCGTCGCCAAGATCGCCTCGACCGCGCCCGCCTCCTGCTCGTCGGTCCACTCGAGGCCGGGGTCGACGTGCTGGCAGAACAAGCTGGCGACATGGCTTCCGAGCGGGGCGAGCGTGGGGTCGACCGTCGACGGAATCAGCATCTCGACGATCGGCTCGCGGCTCCAGCCGAGCGCGCGCGCGTCGTCGAACGCGCGGTCCATGTAGTCGAGCGAAGGCGCCATGATGATCCCCGCGGACAAGTGCTCGCCCGCGTGCTGGTCCGTTTGGGGGGGCAGGCAGGCGAAACGCGGCAGCGCGGACAGCGCGAGGTTCATCCGGAAGCTGCCGCTGCCCGTCCTGTAGCCATCCATCGCGCGCGAAAAGTCCTCGGAAAGCGCCGCGTGGTCGATCAACTTGCGGTAGAGCAGCGCCGGCCCGACGTTGGCGATCACCCGGCGCGCGCGCACCGTCTCGCCGCTCGCCAGCCGCACACCCACCGCCGCGCCGCCTTCGACCAGCACTTCGGCCACCGGCTGCTCGACCCCGATCTCGACCCCGGCCTCGCGGCACGCCTCGGCCATCGCCCGGGTGATCGCGCCCATCCCGCCGATCGCGTGGCCCCATGCCCCCTTGACCCCGCCCGCCTCGCCGAACACGTGATGAAGCAGGACGTAAGCGCTGCCCGGGGTGTCGGGGCTGGCGTAGTTGCCGACCACCGCGTCGAACCCGAACGCTGCCTTGAGCGGCTCGCTCTCGAACCAGCCGTCGAGGTATTCGCGCGCCGAGACGGTGAACAGCTTGAGCGCCTCGCGCTTGCCCACGAGGTCGAGCTTGCCCAGCACGCGCGATTGCAGCGCCGCCTCGATCAGGCCCTTGAGGCCTTCGGTTTGCGGCGGAATCTTGAGCGCGAGCGCGCGCAGCACGTCGGCGACCGCATCGAGCGCGGCGAAATAGGCGGGCAGCGCGGCGGCGTCGCGGACGCTGAACTTGGCGACCTCGGCCTGGCTGCGCTCGATCCCGCCGCCCATGATCAGATAGTCGCCGGGCCGGTCCGACAGCGGCAGGAAGTTGGCGACGGGGCGGAGCACGACCTTCAGCCCCCGCCGTTCGAGGCCCATGTCGCGGATCACGCGTGGCTGGAGCAAGCTGACCGTGTAGCTCGCCACCGAATTGGTGAAGCCGGGCGCGAACTCCTCGCTTACCGCCGCGCCGCCGACTTGCGCCAGCGCCTCGCAGATCCGCACCTTCATGCCCTTGCGCGCGAGGTACCAAGCGCAGACCAGCCCGTTGTGGCCGCCGCCGATGATCACCGCGTCAAAGCTCATCTTTACCCCTCGAGGGACGAACCAGGGTTGGTTTTATCCTTAACGGGGCCATGTGCGCGTGTTCACAGCCCGGCAACCGCGAATCGGTATGACGGAGAGCGTAACCAAACCGACGAAATGGATGAAAGACACGACCATGGGCCTGTTCAAACCGGACCTCTATCGCTCGTTCGCGATCGGCTTCCTGATCGGCTGCGCGGGATTGGCGGCGAGCATCGGCGGCGAGGCGCGGGCGCAGATCGTGGCCGAGGTCGTCCAGGTCCGGTGATTCGCTCTGTCCTGGTTCTGACCGCCGCGGCCCTCGCGGCGAGCGCCTGCACCACTCCCGCATTGGCCGAAGGCGTCGTCGCCGCGCCGGCGGCGAAAGCCGCCGCCGCCGAAGGCAAGGGCCTCAAGACCGCGATCTTCGCGGGCGGCTGCTTTTGGGGCGTCGAGGGCGTGTTCAGCCACGTCAAGGGCGTGACGAGCGCGGTCTCGGGCTATCACGGCGGCGCCGCCAGCACCGCCAAGTACGGCCGCGTCGGCGAGGGCGACACCGGCCACGCCGAAGCGGTCAAGGTCACCTACGATCCGTCGATCGTGCGCTACGACCAGCTGTTGCGGGTGTTCTTCGCGGTGGTCACCGATCCCACCCAGCTCAACCGCCAGGGCCCCGACCGCGGCTCGCAGTACCGCAACGCGCTGGTCCCAGTGAACGCCGAGCAGTCGCGCGTCGCCGCGGCCTATCTTGCCCAGCTCAAGGCGGCCAAGCTGTGGGCGAAGCCGGTCGTGACCAAGATCGAGCCGTACAAGGGCTTCTACGCCGCCGAAGGCTATCACCAGGACTTCATGCTCGAGAACCCTAATCACGGCTACATCCGGATGTGGGATGCGCCCAAGGTCGCCGCGCTCAAGAAGATGTTCCCGGCGATGTACCGCGCGAGCTTCGTCACCGGCTGAGGCATTTGCCGCCTCGGCCCGGCGCGCCTATATCGGCGTCATGGCGGGCCACCATCATCACGAGCACTCGGGCACCGGGCTGGTCGACGCGGCGCGCGCCTCGCTGACCTCGGCGGGCGAGCAGTGGACCGCGATGCGCGGCGACGTGTTCGAGGCGCTCGCCGCGCGCGACCGCCCGGCCTCTGCGTACGACATCGCCGAAAGCGTCGGCGCGGCGCGGGGCAAGCGGGTCGCGGCGAACAGCGTCTACCGCATCCTCGACCTGTTCGTGCGGACCAACCTCGCGCGCCGGGTCGAGAGCGCCAACGCCTACCTCGCCAACAGCCACCCCGGATGCCGCCACGACTGCATCTTTCTGATCTGCGACGAATGCGGCCGCGCCACGCACGTCGACGACGACAAGCTGACCGGCGCGCTGGTCGAGGCGGCGCACGGCGCCGGGTTCGCCGACATCCGCCCGGTGATCGAGCTGCGCGGACGCTGCGGAGCGTGCGTCTAGAGCGGCTTTCCCATCACCGCGCCGGGGACCGCAACGCCGCCGGGCGACAGGCGCTCGACCCGCTCGATCACGGAGTATCCGCACGCGGCGTAGAGCGGTTCGCCCGCCGCGGTGGCCATCAGCTCGACCCGGGCGAATTTCTCGGCGCGCGCAGCCTCCTCGCACAACCGCAGCACCAGGCGCCCGACGCCGCGGCGGACATGGCCGGGATCGGTGTACATCGTCCGAATCCGGGCCGGCTCGCGCGCCGGATCGAGCAGGCGGTCGTCGCGCAGCGCGCCCGCGTGGTCGCCGCCGTAAAGCGTCGCGCGGCGGCTCCACCCGCCGCAGCCGACCAGCTCGCCGTGATCCTCGATCACGAAATAGGTTCCGTCCTCGATCAGCCGCGTGTCGAGGCCCATGTACGCCCGGCTCGCGGCGATCTGCTCGGGCGTCAGGAACGGGCGTTGCAGCTCGCCGATCGCGCGGTCCATCAGCCCGGCGATGGCGGCGAGGTCGGCGGCGGTCGCCAGGCGCCAGGCGAAAACTCTCATCCGCTTGTCACTCCAGCGCAATTTGAGGCGCGTCAATGCGCCGGTCGCGGTGATTGCTCAGCTTTCCCTCATGACTTCGCGACCTCGCGCGCCTATGTGGCGGCAAAGGACGCTGCATGACCGATCGGCCCGCCACCCCGCTGCTCGACACCGTCGATACTCCCGCCGATTTGCGCAAGCTCGAGCCCGGCCAGCTGCGCCAGCTCGCCGACGAGCTGCGCGCCGAGATGATCGCCGCGGTCGGCGCGACCGGGGGGCACCTCGGCTCGGGGCTCGGCGTGGTCGAGCTGACCGTCGCGGTGCACTATGTGTTCGACACGCCTGCCGACCGGCTGGTGTGGGACGTCGGCCACCAGGCCTATCCGCACAAGATCGTCACCGGGCGGCGGAACCGCATCCGCACCTTGCGCCAAGGCGGCGGCCTGTCGGGCTTCACCAAGCGCTCGGAGAGCGAATACGACCCGTTCGGCGCGGCGCATTCGTCGACCTCGATCTCGGCCGCGCTCGGCTTCGCGGTCGCCAACAAGCTGACCGGCGCGCCGGGCAAGGGAATCGCGGTGATCGGCGACGGCGCGATGAGCGCGGGGATGGCCTACGAGGCGATGAACAACGCCGAGCAGGCGGGTAACCGGCTGGTCGTGATCCTCAACGACAACGACATGTCGATCGCTCCGCCGGTGGGCGGCCTCTCGGGCTATCTCGCCCGGCTGGCGTCGTCGCCGCAGTACCTGGGCTTGCGTCACTTCGCCAAGAAGGCGCTCGGCAAGATCAGCCGCCGCGCGCACGACGCGGCGGAAAAGGCCGAGGAGTTCGCCCGCGGCATGGCGATGGGCGGGACGCTGTTCGAGGAGCTCGGCTTCTACTACGTCGGCCCGATCGACGGCCACGACCTCGACCAGCTGATCCCCGTGCTCGAGAACGTCCGCGATGCCGAGGACGGGCCGATCCTGGTCCACGTGGTGACGCAGAAGGGCAAGGGCTACGCCCCGGCCGAGGCGAGCGCCGACAAGTATCACGGCGTCCAGAAGTTCGACGTGATCACCGGCGAGCAGGTCAAGAGCGCGGCGGGCGCGCCCGCCTATCAGAACGTGTTCGGCGCGCACCTCACCAAGGAGGCGGAAAGCGACCCGCGTATTTGCGCGATCACCGCGGCGATGCCCTCGGGCACCGGGCTCGACAAATTTGCCGTCGCGCATCCGGCGAGGTTCTTCGACGTCGGGATCGCCGAACAGCACGCGGTGACTTTCGCCGCTGGGCTCGCCGCGCAAGGGATGCGGCCGTTCTGCGCGATCTATTCGACGTTCCTCCAGCGCGCTTACGACCAGGTGGTCCACGACGTCGCGATCCAGAACCTGCCGGTGCGCTTCGCGATCGACCGCGCGGGACTGGTCGGCGCCGACGGCGCGACGCACGCCGGATCGTTCGATGTGACCTATCTCGCGACGCTGCCCAATTTCGTGGTGATGGCCGCCGCCGACGAGGCCGAGCTGGTCCACATGACGCACACCGCGGTGCTCCACGACAGCGGCCCGATCGCGTTCCGCTATCCGCGCGGCAACGGCACCGGAGTGGCGCTGCCCGAGGTTCCCGAACGTCTCGAGATCGGCAAGGGCCGCGTTGTCAGGCACGGCAGCAAAATCGCGCTGCTCAGCCTCGGCACGCGGCTGGCCGAAGCACTCAAGGCGGCCGACGCGCTCGAGGCGCGCGGGCTGTCGACCACGGTCGCCGACTTGCGCTTCGTCAAGCCGCTCGACACAGAGCTGATCCGCCGCCTGATGGCCAGCCACGAAGTGATCGTGACGGTCGAGGAAGCCAGCATCGGCGGTCTCGGCGCGCACGTCCTGACGATGGCGAGCGACGAGGGCTTGACCGACGCCGGGCTGAAAATCCGCACGATGCGCCTACCCGATGCGTTCCAGGACCACGACGCCCCCGACAAGCAATACGACGAGGCTGGCCTCAACGCGCCGCAGATCGTGGATACCGTGCTCAAGGCGCTGCGCCACAACAGCGCGGGCGTGGAAGAGGCGCGGGCTTAGCCTAGCCTAACCAGCGCCAGATGCCCGCGGGCACGTAAGCCAGCCAGATGTGCGCCCAGGTGACCGCCAGCCACAGCGCGAGGGTCAGCGCCCACAGGCCGAGGCCGATGCCGGGCAACGCCGATAGCCGCGGCCAGTAGCTCGTCTTGGCTTCCCACGCCGCCCAGCCGGCGCCCATCAGCTCGCGCTTCTTGCGGTCCTGCATGTGCGCGCCGACCAGCGCGAGGAACGCGATCGCGCCCGCCAGCACCAGCGTCCGCGTGGTCGGGGCGATCAGGACGTGGCTCAGCGCCCACAGCGCAAAACCCCACATCATCGGGTGGCGGGTGACGCAGAACACGCCCTTGGGCTCGGGCTGCGCGCCTTCGGGGTGGACCACCACTCCGGGGAACGCGGGGTTGCCGCGCAAGCTGCCGATGAACAGCGCGAGGCTGACGATCGAGAGCACGCTGGCGATGATCCACAGCGCTTCCGAGCTGCCGTCCCACGCCGGCAATCCGCGCCGCGTCATGCCCTGGAAGGCGACGATCATCCACGCGAAGGTCGCCAAACTCACCAGCGAATAGACCGCCGCGAAGCCTTTCGCGCCGAACGCGCGGATCATGGGGCCACGCAACGGATGCGACATCGCAAAATGCGTGCCGACGAAGGCGACGCTGGCGGCGATCAACGAAGTCAGCGCGGAGCTCATGCTCGTTCTCCCTTGCCGCGCCGCCCGTCCGCCTACCAGTCGTAAGCCTTGGGCAACGCTCCCTCGGTGGGCGTGCGATAGCGCTCGCGCAGCCGGGTCTGGTGATTGTCGATCGGTTGCGCCACCCCGTCAATGAACACCGCGAGCACCGCCGACGATACCTCGAGCGGGTCGCCATCCCAGATCACCAC
>DATLDS010000025.1:0-5408 GCA_035525735.1 Novosphingobium sp. | reverse complement strand
AGACGCCGTCCAGCGCGCGTAAACAAGAGGTTGCGGCACGAAACCCCAGTTGCGCTTGAAGTGCCACGCGCCCGAGCCGACTTTCGAGCGGCCGAAATCGAACCGGGAGCAACCGCGCTCGCGCGCGTGATTCATCAGCGCGTAGTACATCACGTCGTTGGCGCGGGCGGCGCGCGCTTCACTCGTCCCCCCGCCCCAGTACGGCATCACCGCGCCGCGGTGGTACAGGCTGAGCACGCTCGCCAACGGAGCGCCGTCGCGGCGGACGGTGAGGATGTCGGCGGCATCGCCGAAACCGTCGAGCACCGCCTCGAACAGCGCACGCGGGAACACCGGCGTGCCGAGGTTGCGGACGCTCTCGGAATAGACTGCGTGGTGCTCGGCGCGGTCGCGCGCGTCGCGGCCGACGCGAAATTCGAGTCCGTTGGCGAGCCCCTTGCGCACTTCGGCGCGCTGCTTGCGCGGGATCGCGAGCAATTGCGCCTCGTCATCAACCGCGAGCGGCGCGCTGAATCCGGCGTGCGCTCCGGTAATCTCGTCCCAATCGCGCCGGCGCGGGAGCACCCCCCCGCGCAGTTCGATCGTCGGGCATGCCAGCCGCCCGGCGAGCTCCTCGGCGGCGGCGGCGAGCCGCTCCGCGACGCGCGGGGTGCCCGCGAGGATGCCCCCTCCGACCGCGAAGCCGGTCGAGACAAGGGCGTGGCCGAACAGCGCCGAGCGTACCGCATGAAGCGGCAGGAACCCGACGATCTCGCCGCGTTCCTCGCACAATAAGGCATGCGCCTCGTGGCCCGTCGCGCGTTCGACCGCGGCGAGCCAGTCGGTCGAATGGAACGGCGACGCGTCGGGCTGCGTGGCGAGGAACGCCGCGATCCGCGTGCGCTCGTCGGCTTGCTCGAACCGCGCTCGGCGCACCGTGGACGCGAGCCCGGGATGCGGCGCGTTCATGCGACGAGCGCGGCTTCGCGCGCCGCGACCTCGTCCATCCGGCCCCACGCGAACTCCCCGATGAGCTGGCGCAGCTTGTCGCGCATCGCACCGAGGTTGGTATAGTGGCGAAGCTTCGACTTGAGCGGCGCGCCTGCGACGCGCGGCTGCTCGGGGTCGATCTCCCACGGATGGAAATAGAACACCGCGGGCCGCCCCTCGCGGCGGTTGACCTGGCGGATCGCCCAGCGCGACACCGCGTAAGGCAACACGCGGAAGAAACCGCCGCCGCCCGCCGCGATGCGCCTCCCGCCGAATTCGGCGGTGGTCACGGGAAGCTCGATCAGCGGCGAGCCCGCCACCGGACGGAACGCAAAGCGCGGCGCCTCCGGCCAGCCGTAATGATCGTGGACGATCGGCGCGACGCTCGAGCTGTAGAGATAGCCCTGTTCGGCCAAAACCATGTGCGCCCAGCGGTTGCGCGCGTCGATCGAGAAGCTTGGCGCGCGATAGCCGCGCACCGCCAGGCCCGATATGTCCTGCAAGGTCTCGCGGCTGCGCACGAGGTCGGCGGCGAAGCTGGCGGGATCGAGCTTGTGCACGCGGGCGTGGTCCCAGCCGTGGCTGGCGAGCTCGTGCCCGGCGTCGACCACGCGGCGGATCAGTCGCGGATAGCGTGCCGCGACCCAGCCGAGCGCGAAGAACGTCGCCTTGACCTGGGCTTCGTCGAACAACTCGAGCACCGCCTCGCAATTGCGCTCGACCCGGCAATCGAGCCCGTCCCACAAGTCGCGCGCGATCACCGTCTCGAACGCGCCGACCTGGAACCAGTCCTCGACGTCGACCGAGAGTCCGTTGACGATAGGGCCGTTGACGATCCGCTCGCGCGGCGGAACGGCGATGGGGGCGTTCACGGGGTCAGGCCGGCCCGCCGCTCAGGCGGCGGCGAGGCGCGGATCGTCGCTTTCGATCCATTCGATCAGCATCGTCAGCGTATGACGGATCGTGCGCTCCTGCTCGAACGTGCGCGCTTCGAGCACGGCGAGGCGGCGCAGCGCCTCGTCGAGCGCGGTCGCGAGGCCGTCGGCGCCGGTCGCCGCGCGCGCGTCGTCCTGCTGGTCCGAGAGTTCGAGCACGGCTTGCTGAAGCTCGGCGATCAGCTCGTCGCGCTTGGCCAGCTCGGCGGCGAAATCGCTGGTCGTGACGTCGAGTGCGAGGACCGGATCGGCCGCAGCGGGCGCGACTGGCCGCGTCGGCATCGCGCCGTCGCGGGCGAGGTCGGCGAGCACGGTGTCGAGCATCGCGCAGTCGATCCGCGTCCGCTGCTCGACCGCGCCGAGCAGCAGCAGCCGGGCGACGATCTGGTTGATCCGCCGCGGCACTCCGCCGCTGACCCGCGCGAGCTCGGAATAGACGCGCTGGTCGAACCCGGGATTGCCCTGCCAGCCGACCTTGGCCAGCCGGTGCTCGACGTAAGCGCCGACCTCGCCGAGCGTCATCGGCTCGAGATGATGCGTCGCGATCACCCGCTGGCGGAGCTGCTCGAGCCCATCGGAAGCGAGCAGCTCGCGAAACTCGGGCTGGCCGAGCAAGAGGATCTGGAGCAGCGGGTGCGCGCCGAGCTGGAAGTTCGACAGCATCCGCAGCTCTTCGAGCGCCTCGACCGAGAGGTTCTGCGCTTCGTCGACCACCAGCAGCGAGCGCCGCCCGGCGCGCGCCTCGGCGCCGAGGAACGCCTCGAGCGCGCGCAGCGCCGACGGCTTGTCCTTGCCCGCGACCGCGAGGCCGAACGCCTGCGCCGCGATATGAACCAGTTCGGACCCGTCGAGCGCGCTGGTGACGATTTGCGCCGCGGTCAGCCGTTCGCGGTCGATCGTCGCCATGAGGTGCGCGACCAGCGTCGACTTGCCCGCGCCGACTTCGCCGGTGACGACGATGAAACCCTCGCCCTGCGCCAGGCCATAGCCGAGGTACGACAGCGCCTTCTTGTGCGTGGCGCTCTCGAAATAGAACTCGGGATCGGGGGTGAGTTGGAAGGGACGCCCGCTAAGCCCATAGAAATCATCGTACATTTCGAAGCCCCCCAAGGCTCACAACGAATACCGCAGGCCGACCAGCGCCGACGCGGTCCACTGGTCGATCAACGGATCGTCGCGCTCGACCCCGTCGATCCCGACTGCCGCGGTCGCGCTCAGGCGATCGGTCAGGCGGCGGAAGTACGACGCGTTTGCCCCGAGCGCGGTGGCGTCGCCAGCGCCGGCAAATCCGCTTTGGAACCAGTTGGCGTAAACGTTGACGTTGAAGCTCGACTGTTGGTCGATCCGCCCGGCGAGATAGGCGTTGGCCCACACCGTCTCGTCGACCACGCCGTTGGCGAGCGCGAGCACGGTGCCGCGCGCGGCGAGGAACTTGCGGCGGTCGTATCCGGCCGCGACGCCTGCCTGGAGCCGGCCGAAATCGTGCGCGTAAGACGCCCCGATACCGCGCGCGCGGAACGTCGCCGAAGCGACCGAGCTGAGCACGTCGTTGAGGCATCCGCCTCCCGCCCGCGCGACGATGCAGCCGTTGAGGTCGCCCGACAGCGGGTTGCGCGATACCGCAAAATCGGTCGGCAGGTCGTCGAGCGCGCGGCGCAGCTGACCGCCGAAGCCCGAGACGCTGTCGTAGACCGAGACGTTGATCGCGGTCCGCACGTCGGGCGCGTAAGCGAACGAGCCGTAGTAACTGGTGCTGTCGTAGCGTCGCCCGACGTGCGCCTCGAGCGCGGTGCGCTTGCTCGGGCGCCACATCACGCCCGCGTCCCAGATCAGCCCGTCGACGTCGTAGGCGAGCCGGCGCGGCGCCGACTTGTCGGTGACGAAGCGCCCGTCGCGGCCGATCACCGGGTTGCCCGCGCCGTCGCGCCGCGCATCGCGGCTCGAGATCTCGACGTCCTCGTAGCCGACGCCCGCGAGCAGCGCGACGTCGAGCGAGACCGGCAGGACGAAGTCCTCGCGCAAGTATTTCTGGTCGACCCGCTGGTCGAGGTTCGAGATGTCCTCGCGCGCCCATCCCGTCGACGCCGTGACGCCGAAATCGGCGAGCTCGCCCGGGCGGACTCCGGCCGAAACGATCGCGGCCTGCGTCAGCGAGTCGTCGAACACGTCGACGCGCGGCTGTCCCGGAGCCAGCTGGACCGAATTGGGCGCTTCGAGCCGGGTGTAGCCGACCTGGTACGACGCGTTGAGCGCGACATTGTCGAGGCGCGTGGTCAGCGTCGGGCCGGCGTAGAACGAATAAAGCTGGCTGACCGAATCGCGACCATTCCCCAACGGGTTGAGCGAAGCACCTCCGCTTGATTCGATCCGTGTCCGGGCCGCGAGCGCGCCCGCGTCGATCTGCAGCTTGCCGGGCACCACCGCGCTCGCGACCCGCGCGAGGCCGCTGACGACGTCGCCGTCGGCCTGGTTGTCGCCCCACCCGATCCGCCGTTCGTAGCGCACCGAGACCTGGCCCTGGGTGTTGCGCCCGTGGATCGAGGCGTCGACCCCCGCGGCTACCGTGCTATAGGTCAGCACCTCGTTGCCGGGCTCGAGCTCGGCGATCAGCACCTGGCCCACTTCGAGATACGGCCGGATGCTGGTGCGCGCGCCGTCGGCGGTGCGGCGCTTGTGGGGCCCCTCGCCCTGCGCGTCGTGCCGGTCGCGCGCGACCGCGGGCACGCTGAGCCCGACCAGCGCGAGCAAGGCCAGGAAGGCGCGAAGCACGCTCACCCGCCGTAGCCGTAATACGAGCCGAAGCGCCGCCCGGTGGGCGAGAACTGCGCGCCGTTGAGCAGCAACTTGACGTTGTCGCAGCCCGAAAGCAGCGACAAGGAATCCTTGAGCGCGGCCTCGCTGGTCGCATCGGCGCGCACCACGACCAGCGTCTGGCCGACATGCATCGCCAATTCCGACGCGATCGACGCGGCGAGCGCGGGAGGGGAATCGAGAATTATCAGGCGATTAGGGGCCTGCGCTGATAGCCGATCGAACAGACCGGCGGTGCGCGTCGCGGCGAGGAACTCGGTGTCGGCGTGCGTGCTCTGTCCGGCAGGAAGCACGTAAAAGCCCGGGATGTCCGTGCCGAGGATGCAATCCTCGATCGCAACCGCGGGATCTGCGAGCGCGTCCATCAGTCCGGGCCCACCCGGCAGTCCCAGCGTCGACAGCACGCTCGGCCGCGCCAAGTCGGCATCGACCAGCAGGACCTCGTTGTCCTTCTCCGCCGCGATCGCCAGCGCGAGGTTGACCGCGCACCAGGTCTTGCCCTCGCCCGGGTGCGCCGAGGCGACGAGGACGCGCTCGCCGCGCGGAACCCCGGCGGCGGCGAGCATCACCTGGCGCTTGATGAAACGGAATTCCTCGAGCAGCCCGGTAACCGGGTCGCCGGGGACGATCAGGCCTTGCGCGCGCAGCAGCTCGCGGTCGATCGGGTGATGCGCTCCGGCGAACGGGCGCGCG
>DATLDS010000145.1:0-6845 GCA_035525735.1 Novosphingobium sp. | reverse complement strand
CCGCGTCGCTTCGTCGGCCGGATGGCCTTGCGCGTCGACCAGCGCGTAGCGGCAGGTGCCCAGCAGCAGCGCGTCCGAGACCTGGCGCCGGCTCCACGCCTCGCCCCAGCGCGGGTCAAACGCGCGCGCCATGATTGCCATGATCGCGTCGATCGGGTCGGGGGGGAAGGGCGCCGCCGCGGCCATCACGCGGCGGTCGCAGGCAGCCGCGCGTCGGGCGCGCGGCCGTAGACGGGGCGGGGGTTCGGACCGAGCTCGCGCTCACCCAGCAGGTGGAACGCGTGCGCGTCGGGCCACAGCGATAGCGCGCGGCCGCCGCCGCGCAACGCGACCAGCTCGTTCGCGCGGCTCCCTGCGACGAGCGGCGCGCAGGAGGCGAGCGCTGCGTCGGCGGGCGTCAGCGAGCGCACCGACGCGTCGCCGGCGGCTCGGAAGAACCATTCACCGTGACCGCCGTTCATCGCCACATCCGCGTCTTCGCCCGCCATCGCCGCGACCAGCGCCAGCGCGCCATAGCCCGCGAGCTCGGCATGCCAGGCGAGCGCGAGCGCCTTGGCGGCGGCGAGCCCGACGCGGATTCCGGTGAAGCTGCCCGGGCCGACGTCGACCGCGATCCGCCCCGCGCGGCCGCGATCGGGCAGCGCCGCGATCATCGGCACCAGCTGCTCGGCGTGTCCGCGTCCGAGCATGCGCAACTCGCCGGCGAGCAGCGTTCCGTCTTCAAACAGCGCCACCGAGCAGGCCTCGGTCGCGCTGTCGATCACCAGCGTGCGCATTCGCTCAGGCGATCGAATTGAACGTTTCGAAATCGGGACGCGGGCTGCGCTCGAAGATCGTCGCGGGATCGCCGTAGCCGAGCGTCGAGATGAAGTTCGACCGGACGCGCGGCCGGTCCGCGAAGAACGCCTTGTCGACCGCGTCGTTGCTGAACCCGCTCATCGGCCCGGTGTCGAGCCCCAGCGCGCGCGCCGCGATGATGAAATACGCACCCTGGAGCGACGAATTGCGCAACGCGTGACCCTCGCGCGCGGCGGGGTCAAGGAACCAGTTCCTGGCGGTCTGATCGTGCGGGAACAGCCACGGGAGCTGCTCGTGGTAATCGAGGTCCATCCCGATCACGACGCTGACCGGCGCCGCGACGATCTTCTCGCCGTTCTTGGGCAGCGCGCAGGCCGCGAGCCGGGCCTTGGCCTCGTCGCTGACGCACCACACCAGCCGCGCGGGGAGCATGTTGGCCGAGGTCGGCCCCATCTTCATCAGGTCCCAGATCGTGCGGAGCTGGTCCTCGCCGACCGGCTTGTCGAAATAGCCGTTGTAGGTCCGCGCGGTGCGGAAGACTTGATCGAGGCAGGCGTCGGGCAGCGGCTCGGACATGCGGGCTCCTTAGGCGGCGCGAACCTCGTGGACTTCGGGGACGTAGTGTTTGAGCAGGCTCTCGATCCCCTGCTTGAGCGTCGCGGTCGACGACGGGCAGCCCGAGCACGCGCCCTGCATCTTGAGGTAGACCACGCCTTCGCGGAAGCCGCGATAGACGATGTCGCCGCCGTCGTTGGCGACCGCCGGGCGCACGCGGGTCTCGATCAGCTCGCGGATCTGCGCGACCACGTCGGCATCGGCGGGATCGTCGTCGGCCAACGCCTCGTCCTCGCCGGGCACCGCGAAGTCCGCTGCCCCGCCCGCGAACAGCGGCGCCTGGCTTACGAAGTGATCGAGCAGGATCGACACGACTTGCGGCTTGAGCGCCGACCAGCCGACCCCCGGAGCGGCGGTGACCGAGACGAAATCGCGCCCGAAGAACACGTTGACGACATCGCCCAGGTCGAACAGCGCCTCGGCCAGCGGCGACGCCGAGGCCTCCTCGGGCGAAGCGAACTCGCGCGTCCCGCTGATCATGACCTGCTCGCCGGGCAGGAACTTGAGCGCGGCGGGGTTCGGGGTGGTTTCGGTCTCGATGAACATGATCACTCGCATGTAGGGGGCGGGTGGGGCGGGTCAAGGCGACGGACCGAGGTTGACACCAAACGGGGGGTGAAACGTGTTCGACCCTGAGCCGTTTATCGTCTGTAATTCAGGCAGTTGCGACGGACTCGCGACCTCCGATTTGTGACCTTCCGCATTTGCGTTCTGTCGCCTTCCGCCATGCATTTCACACGGACGTGTGGGGTGCCTTGTGGTGGGCCTAGCGCGGCATCGACGAGTAGGAAGATAAAATGGTGAGCGGATCCACTCGCTGGCCGAGCCTGCCGCGCCCGCGCTGGCACCCCTATTCACTAGCCCTTAATCGCCGCCCCCCGTATAGCCTGCCTCTATGCGATCCCCCTCTCGCGCCGCCGCGCGCCTCGGTCTTCTCCTTCCGCTCCTGCTGCTCGGCGCCGCGCCCGGGGCTTCGCTCGCCGCCGCCGAGGGCAAGCCGTGGCTCTATCAGGGCAGCGACGTGCCGGTCGATCCGGAGTGGACGTTCGGGACGCTGCCCAACGGCTTGCGCTACGCCGTGCGCCATAACGGGGTGCCGCCCGACCAGGTCTCGATCCGCATCCGCCTCGACGCCGGATCGCTTCACGAGACCGACGCCGAGCGCGGCTATGCCCACCTGATCGAGCACCTGACCTTCCGCGAATCGAAGTACCTCAAGGAAGGCGAGGCGATCCCCGTGTGGCAGCGGCTCGGCGCGACCTTCGGCAGCGACACCAACGCCGAGACCACCCCGACGCAGACGGTCTACAAGCTCGACTTGCCCAACGCGGGTGCCGCCAACCTCGAGGAAACGTTCAAGCTGCTCTCGGGGATGGTCACCGCGCCGATCTTCACCGATCACGGCGTCAAGACCGAGGTGCCGATCGTGCTCGCCGAGATGCGCGAGCGCGGCGGCGCCTCGCAGCGCGTGTCGGAGGCGACGCGGACGCTGTTCTTCGCAGGTCAGCCGCTCGCCGAGCGTTCGCCGATCGGGCGCGAGGACACGCTGCTCGCCGCCACCGACGACGCGGTGCGCGCGTTTCACCAGCGCTGGTACAGGCCCGAGAACACCGTGATCGTGGTCGCCGGCGACCGTCCGGCGGCCGAGCTCGAAGCGCAGGTCAAGAAGTGGTTCGGCGGCTGGCAGGTCAAGGGCAAGGCCGCCCCCGCGCCGAGCTTCGGCGCGCCGGTCGCTCCCGCGGGTAGCGCCGCGAGCGAGACCGGACCGGTCGGCGAGGCCAAAGTGCTGGTCGAGCCCGACCTGCCGCGGATCGTCAACTACGCGATCCTGCGGCCGTGGCACAAGGTCGACGACACGATCGCCTACAACCGCGGTCTGATGCTCGACCAGATGGCGCAGGCGCTGATCAACCGCCGGCTCGAGGCGCACGCCCGCGCCGGGGGCAGCTATCTCTACGCGCAAGTCAATCAGGAGGACGTCAGCCGCTCGGCCGACGCGACGTTCGTCACCGTCACCCCACTCGGCGACGATTGGCAGGCCGCGCTCAAGGACGTTCGCGCGGTGATCGCCGATGCGCTGGCGACCCCGGCGAGCCCGGCCGAGATCGAGCGCGAGCTGGCCGAGTTCGACGTCGCCTTCGCGGTCCCGGTCGAGACGCGTGACACGCTGGCGGGCTCGAAGCTCGCCGACGACATCGTCCGCGCGGTCGATATCCGCGAGACCGTCGCCTCGCCCGAGACGGTGCTCGGCGTGTTCCGCGACATGCGGGGCGATTTCACCCCCGCGGCGGTGCTCGCGCACACCCGCACGCTGTTCACGGGCACGGTGACGCGGCCCGTGCTCGTCACCCCCAACGCGGGCGACGGGACCGACGCCACCTTGCGCGCAGCGCTGCTCGCTCCGGTCGCTCCCGACGGAGCCAGCCGCGTTTCGGCCACGACGCTGAGCTTTGCCGACCTTCCCGCGATCGGCACGCCGGGGAAAGTGGTCGAAGCGACCCCCACCGGACTGCTCCAGGTCGAGCGCGTGGTCCTCGCCAACGGGGTCAAGGCGCTGCTGTGGAAGAACGACGCCGAGCCCGGGCGGGTGATGGTCAAGGTCCGCTTCGGCCAGGGCTATGGCGCGATCCGGCCCGAGGACGCGGCTTACGTCACGCTCGGCGACGCCGCGCTGGTCGGCAGCGGGCTCGGCACGCTCGGCCAGGAAGAGCTCGACCGCATCTCGACCGGGCGCAAGATGGGCTTCGACTTCAAGATCGAGGACGGCAATTTCGAGTTCTCGGCCGATACCCGGCCAGCCGATCTCGAGGACCAGCTCTATCTGTTCGCCGCCAAGCTGGCGATGCCGCGGTGGGACGCCAATCCCGTGATCCGCGCCAAGGCGGCGGCGCGGCTCCAGTACGAAAGCTATGCCTCGTCGCCGCAGGCGGTGCTCGAGCGCGACCTCGAGTGGCTGGTCCACGGCCGCGACCCGCGGTTCAAGACGCCCAACCCCAACGAGATCGCGGCGACCACCGCCGAGGGCTTCCGCCGGGTGTGGGAGCCGGTGCTCGCCAGCGGCCCGGTCGAGGTCGACTTGTTCGGCGATTTCGATCGCGCCGCGGCGGTCGCCGCGCTGGAGAAGACGTTCGGCGCGCTGAAGCCGCGGCCGGCGAGCGCGGCGCCCGCGTTCGCTCCGGCATTCCCCGAGCCCGTCGCCGCGCCGATCGTCCTGGCGCACCGCGGCGACGCCAACCAGGCGGCGGCGATGGTCGCCTGGCCGACCGGCGCCGGCCGCGGCGGAGTGCACGAATCGCGCCAGCTCGAGATTCTCTCGCAATTGTTCAACAACCGCCTGTTCGACCGGATGCGCGAGAAGCTGGGGGCGAGCTACGCCCCCCAAGTCGAGAGCAACTGGCCGCTCGACCGCGAGACCGGCGGCTACATCGCCGCCGCCGCGCAGCTCACCCCGCAGACGGTGCCGGCGTTCTTCGAGGCGGCCGACGAGATCGCCGCCGATCTCGTCGCCAACCCGCCGACCCCCGACGAGCTGGCGCGGATCACCGAGCCGCTCAAGCAGCTGATCAGCCGCGCCGCGACCGGCAACGGCTTCTGGCTGCTCCAGCTCGAAGGCGCCGCGACATATCCGACGCGGCTCGGCGAGGTGCGCTCGATCCTCAACGATTACAGCCAGACCACGCCGCAAGCGATGCAGGCGCTCGCCGCGCGCTACCTCGCCAAGAACCGGAGCTGGCGGCTCGAGGTGCTGCCGCAGGCGCTGGCTCAGGCGCGCGGCGCGGCGGGAGCCGGTGCGCGCTAAGCGGCAAACTCGTTCCAAAAGCTACTTTTGCATCGCGGCATGGCGGCGGGTAAGGGAGCGCCCCCGCAAGAGGACGTGACCGTGGCGAGCAACTGGACCCCCGAATCTTGGCGCGCGCACGAGGGGCGGCACTTGCCGGTGTACCCCGACGCGGCCGAGCTGGCGCGCGCCGAGGCGACGCTCGGGCGCTATCCGCCGCTGGTTTTCGCGGGCGAGGCGCGCGCGCTGCAAGCCGAGCTCGCGGAGGTCGCGGCGGGCCGCGCGTTCCTGCTCCAGGGCGGCGATTGCGCGGAGAGCTTCGCCGAGTTCCACCCCAACAACATCCGCGACACCTTCCGCGTCATCCTCCAGATGGCCGTGGTCCTGACGTTCGCGGGCAAGCTGCCGGTGGTCAAGGTCGGGCGGATGGCCGGCCAGTTCGCCAAGCCGCGCTCGGCGGCGACCGAAACCATCGATGGCGTCGAACTGCCGAGCTATCTCGGCGACAACATCAACGGGATCGAGTTCGACGCCGAAACGCGCCGTCCCGATCCCGAGCGGATGGTCAAGGCCTACAGCCAGGCGGCGGCGACGCTCAACCTGTTGCGTGCGTTCGCGGGCGGCGGCTACGCCAACTTGCGCCAGGTCCACCAGTGGACGCTCGAGCATATCGGCCGCAGTCCGTGGGCCGGCAAGTTCGCCGAGACCGCCGACCGGATCAGCGAGGCGCTCGACTTCATGCAGGCCTGCGGGGTCAACCCGCAGACCGTGCCGCAGCTCCAGGGCACGCAGTTCTTCACCAGCCACGAGGCGCTGCTGCTGCCGTACGAGCAGGCGCTGACGCGGCAGGATTCGCTGACCGGCGGGTGGTACGACACCAGCGCGCACATGCTGTGGGTCGGCGATCGCACGCGCTTCGAAGGCTCGGCGCACGTCGAGTTCTTGCGCGGGGTGGGCAACCCGCTCGGGGTGAAATGCGGGCCGAGCCTGGCGCCCGATGCGCTGCTGCGGCTGCTCGACACGCTCAATCCCGGGCGCGAGGCGGGGCGGATCACGCTGATCAGCCGCTTCGGCAACGACAAGGTCGAAAGCGCGCTGCCGTCGCTGGTCCGCGCGGTGCTTCGCGAGGGCCACCCGGTGGTGTGGAGCTGCGACCCGATGCACGGCAACGTCGTCAAGTCGGCGTCGGGCTACAAGACCCGGCCGTTCGAGCGCATCCTCTCCGAAGTCCGCGGGTTCTTCGCGGTGCACCGCGCCGAAGGCACCCACGCGGGCGGCGTGCACATCGAGATGACCGGGCAGGACGTCACCGAATGCACCGGCGGCGCGGTGGCGATCACGGACGAGGCGCTCGGCGACCGCTATCACACCCACTGCGACCCACGCCTCAACGCCGCGCAATCGATCGAGCTGGCGTTCCTCCTCGCCGAGATGCTCAACCTCGAGCGCGCCGCCAGGGGCGCGGCGCAGGCGGCCTAAGGCAGCAGCAGCGTCGAGCCGGTGGTCTTTCGCGCCTCAAGGTCGCGGTGCGCCTGTTAGGCTTCGTGCATCGGATAAGTTTGGCCGATGTCGACGCGGATTTTGCCGTCGCGCAGCATCGCCCACAGCCGCTCGACCCCCGCGTTCGCCTCGGCGGGGGTGGCGTAATAGTCAA
>DATLDS010000136.1:0-6808 GCA_035525735.1 Novosphingobium sp. | reverse complement strand
GGCGGCGCCGCGGGCGAACGCCTGTTCGACGTAGTCGTGGCCGTCGGCAGCCTCGCCGCGCAGCGCGACGAACAGGTCGCCCTCGTGGACCTCGCGGCTGTCGAACGCGACGCCCGAGACCGCGAAGTCGTCCGAGGCGTGGCCACCGGTCGCGGCCTCGATGCCCGGGGCGGACCACAGCGCGAGGCCGTATTCGTCGTCGCTCGTGCGCGGCCAAGCGAGCAAGGCGGGGTGGGAAGCCATCGCGATTATTCTCCAGCAATTCCGGCGCATTCGCGCGCCGCGGTCACGTCGTCGAACGGCAGCACGCGCATCGCCTCGCCCGCGCCGACCACTTGGCCCTGTTCGTGGCCCTTGCCCGCGATCAGGACGATGTCCTGGGCGCAAGCGCGGCGGATCGCCTCGCCGATCGCCTCGCGGCGGTCGCCGATCTCGCTCGCTTGCGGGCAGGCCGAGAGGATCGCGGCGCGGATCGCCGCCGGGTCCTCGCCGCGCGGGTTGTCGTCGGTGACGATGGCCTCGTCCGAAGCGTGCGCCGCGACCGCGCCCATCTCGGGGCGCTTGCCCTGGTCGCGATCGCCGCCTGCGCCGAACACGGTGATCAGCTTGCCCGTTACGTGCGGGCGCAGCGCCGCGATCGCGGCCTCGAGCGCGTCGGGGGTGTGCGCGTAATCGACGTAGACGGGCGCCCCGGCGCGGGTGATCGCGGCGCGCTCGAGCCGGCCGCGGACCGGCTGGAGCCGCGCCAGCGCGTCGATCGCCTGCGCCGGCTCGCCGCCGGTCGCCAGCACCAGCCCCGCGGCGACCAGCGCGTTGGCAGCCTGATAGGCGCCGATCAGCGGCAGGGTGACGGTGCGGACGGTGCCATGGTGCTCGATTTTGAGGACCTGGCCGAGCTGCCCCGGCTCGCGCTCGACGAGGCGCAGCGTCTCGCCCTGCTCGCCGACGGTGACCAGCGCCAGCCCGCGCCGTTTCGCGTGTTCGATTGCCCTGCCCGACCATGCGTCGTCGGCCCACACCACCGCCGTTCCGCCATCGCTCACGACCTCGTCGAACAGACGCATCTTGGCGGCGAAGTAGTCGTCCATGTCCTTGTGGTAATCGAGGTGATCGCGGCTCAAGTTGGTGAACGCGCCCGCCGCGACGCTGAGCCCCTCGTTGCGGAACTGCGACAAGCCGTGGCTCGACGCCTCGTAAGCGACGTGCGTCACGCCCTCGCGCGCCAGCCCGGCCATGTTGGAGAGAAACGTGACGATGTCGGGGGTGGTGAGCCCGGTCGAGACGCTCTCGTCGGGCGTGGTGACGCCGAGCGTGCCGATCGAGGCGGCGCGCTCGCCCGTCATCCGCCACAGCTGACGCGTCATCTCGACGGTCGAGGTCTTGCCGTTGGTCCCGGTCACCGCGACGATCTTTTCGGGCACCGGCGCGAAGAACCGCGCCGCCAAGCGGGCGAACGCGCGGCGAGGCTGGCCGTCGGCGATATGCGTCGCGCCGCGCACGACCGCCTCGGGACGCGCGACGACCGCCACCGCGCCGGCCGCCACCGCCGCCGGAATAAAATCCTCGCCGTTGACCGCCGAGCCCTGGAACGCGCCGAACACCGTGCCCGGCGCGACCTTGCGGTGGTCGATCGCAAACCCGGTCACCGCCAAGTCGTCTGGCGCGTCGCCGCCGTCCGAAATCGAGATGCCCGCGGCTCGCGCGAGCCGGCCCAGCGTCACTCGCCGCCTCCGGGGACCAGCGGTGCGAGGTCGGAGATGTCGACGTCGCGGCTGTCGTCGGGGACCACGCCGAGCAGCGGCCCGATCCGCGGGACGACGCGGCCGACCACCGGCGCGGCGTTCCACGCGGCGGTGCGCTGGCCCGATGCGGCGGCGGTGCCCTTGGGCTCGTCGAGCATCGCGATCACCACATAGCGCGGCTTGTCCATCGGGAACGCGGCGGCGAACGTCGCAACCACCGAGGTCTTGCTGTAACTGCCGCGGCCGGGCTTTTCGGCCGATCCGGTCTTGCCGCCGACGCGAAAGCCCGCCGCGTTGGCCTTGCGCCCGGTCCCGTTCGAAACGATCAGCCGCAGCAGCTGGCGCATCCGCGCGCTGGTCGAGGCCTTGAACACGCGGCGGCCCTTGACCGCGCGGCCCGCCGGGACCTTCTCGAGCGTCGCCGGGCGCCAGATCCCGCCGTTGACCAATGCCGCGTATGCCGAAGCGAGATGCAGCGGGGTGACCGCGACTCCGTGGCCGTAGCTCACCGTCATCATCGTTATCCGCGCCCAGTTGGTGCCGGGCCAGATCGGAAAGCCGCGGGCGGGAAGCTCGATGTAGGGCCGCTGGTCGAAGCCGAGCGAGCGCATGACCTGCTCCATCCGCGCGTTGCCGAGCTCGTCGGCGACTTGCGCGGTGACCACGTTCGACGAATGGATCAGCGCTTCGGGGACGTTGAGCGAGGCGCCGAGGTCGTGGCTGTCCTTGATCGTGAAGCGCCCGACCTTGAACGGATGCGCGGGATAGCGGCGGCCGAGGTCGGTGACCGTCCCGGCATCGAGCGCGGCGGCGACGGTCAGCGGCTTGAACGTCGAGCCGAGCTCGTAGACCTGGTTGGTGACCTTGTTGAACACCAGGCTGTTGACCGCCTGGTCGACGCGGTTGGGGTTGAACGAGGGGAGCGAGGCGAGCGCGAGGACTTCGCCGCTGTCGACGTCGAGGACGATGCCGGCGGCGCCGATCGCCTCGGTCTCGAGCATCCCGCGGCCGAGCTCGTCCTCGAGCGCGCCCTGGACGCGCATGTCGAGCGAAAGCTCGAACGGGCGACCGCGCAGCGCCGGGTCGGTCAGCTGCTTGTCGAGCACCTGCTCCATCCCCACGCGGCCGTGGCCGTCAGCGGCGACGTAGCCGAGCACGTGCGCGGCGAGGCTGCCTTGCGGATAATAGCGGTCGTTCTCGCGTGGGAACTCGAGCGCGGGCTCGCCCAGCGCGTGGACCCGGTTGGCATCTTCGGGGAGTAGGCGGCGGCGCAAGTAACCCGGCTTGCCCGCGCTCAGGCGGCGGCGCAGGTCGGTCTCGTCGGCGTCGGGGAAGATCGCGGCGAGCGAACGCGCGACTTGCGCCGGCGAGCCGACCAGCGCCGAGCCTCCGCCGAGCGCGTCGGGGTTGTACCACAACGCATAGGCCGGGAACGCGCGGGCGAGCGGGACGCCGTTGCGATCGGCGATCTCACCGCGGCTGGGGAGCAGCGCCTCGGCGAGCGAGGCGGCGCGCGGCGGCGGCTCGAACAGCCCGAGCATCGCGATCCGCATCAGGCACGCCGCCGCCGCCAGCGCGATCAGGAGGAGCACCACCAGGAGCCGCACTTGCGCAACCAGCAACGACTTCTGGCGGACGTTGGCGAGCTGGACGCGCCCCGCGGCGAGCGCGGTCGAATACGTCATCGCGTTCACGGCTTCGCCTCCGCTTTTTCGGCGGGATCCTTGTCGGCGGAATTTTCGGACGGTTTGGGTGCGTGCTCGACCGTGCCGAGCCGCTCGCCCAGCTTGGCCGCGGCGGCGTCATGATCGACCGGGGCGGTGTCCTCGTCCTCGTCCTCGCCGAGCGGCTTGCCGGTGAGCGGCGAGACCATCGTCGGCAGTGCCGCGGGCGGCGAGGGCGCGGCGGCGACGCGGATCGGCGCGGGCGCGCCGGGCCCGGCGGGCTTGCCCAGCGCGGCGAGCTCGCGAACGTTCTCGAGGTATTGCCCCGCGCCGGGCGCGACATAGCCGAACTCGACCGAGTTCCATTGCGCCAGCTGCTGCTGGTTGGCGCGGGTCTCGAACTCGGTCTCGAGGTAAAGCGTCTCGCGCTTGAGCGCGAGGATCTTGCGCTCGGTCAGGCGGACCTCGCTTCTGAGCGCGTTGACCTTGAGCGCGAGCCCGAACAGAGCCATGCAGCACACGGCGAGCACCGCGACCCAGCCGATCCGGCGCAGCGCGGTGGGCGCGACGATCACGCGGCCCTCCGCGCAGGGCTCGCGGTGCGCTCGGCCCACCGCAAGGTGGCCGACCGCGCGCGCGGGTTGCGCTGCGTTTCGGCCTCGCCCGGGCGGATCGCCCGCGAGACCCGGGTGAACGCGGGCGCGGCTTGCGGCGCGCTTTGCGGGAGGTGGCGCGATCCGCCCGCGGCCGCCCCGCTGGCGTCGCGCAGGAACTGCTTGACGATGCGGTCCTCGAGGCTGTGGAACGTGACCACCGCGAGCCGGCCGCCGGGCGCGAGCACCCGTTCGGCTCCGGCCAGGCCCGCCACCAGCTCGTCGAGCTCGCCGTTGACGTGAATGCGGATCGCCTGGAAGCTGCGCGTCGCCGGGTCTTTCGGCGCGCCGGGACGATAGCCCAGCGCCTTGCGCACGACGCGGGCGAGCTCGCCGGTGGTCTCGAGCGGGCGCGCCGCGACGATCGCGCGCGCGACGCGGCGCGACTGGCGCTCCTCGCCGTAGCGAAACAGCACGTCGGCGATCTCACCTTCGCCCGCCTCGTTGACGAAGTCGGCGGCGCTCGGGCCGTCCTGCGACATCCGCATGTCGAGCGGGCCGTTGGAGGCGAATGCGAACCCGCGGCTCGCCTGGTCGAGCTGCATCGAGCTGACCCCGACGTCGAAGACCACGCCATGGACTTGCCCGACCCCGGCTTCGGCGAGACCGGCGACGAGCTCGGAAAAGCGGCGCGGGTGAAGCACCAGGCGCGCCTCGCGGGATTCGGACCATCGCTCTCCGGCAGCGATCGCGTCGGGGTCGCGATCGAACGCATGGACGGTCGCGCCGGCGTCCAGCAGGCGGCGGGTGTAGCCGCCCGCGCCGAACGTCGCGTCGACGATAACGCTGCCCGGCGCGGGGGCGAGTGCGGCGATCACTTCGTCGAGCAGGACCGGCACATGCGGGGCATGCGGGCTCATCCGCGCTTGCCCCGTCCGCTGCTTTCGGCCTCAGCGGCGAGCGCGCGGCACGCCGCCTGCATCGGCTCCCACCCGCTGCCCATCTTCATCAGCGCGGCGGGGTTCCACACGGTGAAGAACGGGCCGTTGCCGTTGAAATAGGCCTCGCTTTCGAGTCCCGCGAGCTGCGCAAGGTGCTCGGGCAGGACGAAGCGGCCCGATTCGTCGAACGGCACTTCCTGGACGGTGTGGAGCTGGGCGAGGCGCAGCTCGCGGTCGAACTCGGCCCCGCGGGCGAGCGCCGCGGTTTCCTCGCGGTCGACCTGGTCGTCGAACTGGTTGAGCCGCGACTTGCCGAAGCCGGTCAGGCACGGCCAGCGTTCGTGCTTGGCGAGGCACAACGCGCGCGCGCCGTCGGAGGCGTCGCGAACCAGCTTGCGGAACGCCGGCGGCAGCACGAAACGCCCCTTTTCGCCGCGCAGCGAGAAGCCGACCCCGTGAAAGATGTAAGGCTGCGCCGCCACTTGCCCTTGTTCCCACCCCCCGCGGGAACGAACCTCTCCGCCCGGCACGCGCGTATGCGTGCCGGCTCACCCCCGTCAGGTGCCTCGTGGATTCGCTCCGATGGGGGCGATCATTAACCTTCGCGGGGCGGGCAGAAAAGGGAAAAATGCGGGAAATTGCGGGTAAGTTCTGTAACTATCACAATTAACTAGCTTTTTCTAACGGGCGACTCCTGAACTTCGGTTGAAGTTGCCGATTTGTTCTAACGAAATTTCAACAGCTTAGGTGCGGCTCCTGTCATGACGGACGATCGTCCCGTCTTCTCCCCGATTCCTGGCCCGATTCCCGGAACGCGGCGGCGGTCAGAGCGGTCAGCGCGTCGCGGCGCGCGGTCTCGCCGGCCGCGCGGCTCGCGGGCTCGAACAGCGCGGCGTCGGCCACCGCGGTGACCGTCCCGCGCGCGACGCGGCAGCGCGCGACGAGGCCGCGCTGCGCCAGGCGGCAGGCGTCGCCCGCCAGGCTCTCGGCCAGCTCGAACCGCCCCGGCAGGTTGACCGGCAGCACCGCGCCGTCGATCGCCACGCCGCGCTCGCCGGCCGCCTGGTCCTCGTCGAAGGTCAGCCGCAGCCCCCAGCGCGCGAGGATCGGCGAGAGCAGCACCACATCCTGCGGCCGCCGCTTGTCGCCGAGCGCGAACGCGCTCTCGGCGGTGAGCGCGGGGTCGGCGAACAACAGCACGCGCCCGCCGCCGCGCACCCATGCGTCGAGCGCGACGTTCTCGGCCGGGGCGAACGGGCGCGGCTGGGCGATCAGCAGCGCGCGCGCCTTGCCCAGCGCCCGCGGCTCGAGCGCGTCGAGCGGGACCAGCGCGTGTCCGCGCTCGAGCGCGCGGCGCGCCCAATGCGTCTCGCCTCCGGGCGCGAGCATCGCGGCGACGTCGGGCGCCTCGTTCCAGTAGATCGGGAGGCTGGTGAACAGCAGCAACGCGGGCTTCGTCGCGGTATCTCGCGGCCGGTCGTGCGCGCAAGTCCCCGAATATGTCAGCGCCGCGGCCGAGACCAGCGCGAGCAGCGTCGCGATCGCCGCGATGACCTTGCTCGACCGCAGCGCTATTGCCCGGCGGGCGCGGGGCTGGCCGCGGCGGGCGCGGGGGACTGGTCCGCCGCGGGCAGGTCGGGGACCACGCCCATGTCGGCGAGTGGATCGCTCGCCGGGCCTTGCGGCGCGGTCTCGGGCACCACCTTGGCGGCGGCGGCCGAAGCCGCGGCGGCTTCGGCGGTGGCGTCGTCGTTGACCCGCGCGCGGTCCATGATGATGTTGGCGAGCCCGACCAGCAGCAGCATCCCCGCCAGCCCGAACAGCCCGACTGGGAGCCGGTGGACCGCTTGCGCGCGCAATTCACGCGG
>DATLDS010000109.1:0-4291 GCA_035525735.1 Novosphingobium sp. | reverse complement strand
ACAATCCCGATTTCCGCGCCGACATGCTGGTCACGCTGCGCAATTCGGCGGAAAAGCTCCAGGCGCTGCTCGCGCGGCTGTCGCGCTATGGCGCCAGTGCGCTCGACCGGCTCGAGGAGCTCGACCCGCGCGACGTCGTTCGCGCCGTCGCCGCGGCGGGCGCCACGCAGCATCCGGTGATCGTCGGCGAGTGCCAGGATTGCCGCGTGATCGGCAATCGCGAGACGCTCGAACAAGTCCTCACCCATCTAGTCCAGAACGCGATCGACGCCAGCGCGCCCGACCGGCCCGTGACGATCCGCGTCTCGAGCAGCGGTCTGCATTGCGCGATCGAGGTCGCCGACACCGGCGCGGGAATGAGCGCCGACTTCGTCCGCAACCGCCTGTTCAAGCCGTTCGTCTCGACCAAGCCGGGCGGGTTCGGAATCGGCGCGTTCGAAGCGCGCGAGCTGGTCCGCGCGATGCAGGGCCGGCTCGACGTCGAATCGCGCGAAGGGCTGGGCAGCCGCTTCACCGTCCGCCTGCCGATCGCGGCGGCGGCCGAGCTCATGCAAGCGATGAACAAGAAATCCGCCGGCGCCTCGCCGGTGGGCCCTAACAACGCAAAGGTGGCGTGATGGCCGACGTATCGACAAGGCTCCTTCCCAAGCTGCTGATCGTCGAAGACGACCCCGGGCTCCAGGCCCAGCTCAAGTGGGCGTACGAGGACTTCGAGGTGGTCATCGCCGGCGACCGGGCGAGCGCGCTTGCCGCGCTGCGCGCCGAGGAGCCCGCGGTGGTCACGCTCGACCTAGGCCTGCCGCCCGACCCCGACGGGGTGGGCGAGGGCTTCGCGGTGCTCGACGCGATCATGGCGCTCAAGCCCGACACCAAGGTGATCGTCGCCTCGGGCCACGGCGCGCGCGAGAGCGCGCTGACCGCGATCGCCAAGGGCGCCTACGACTTCTATCAGAAGCCGGTCGACATCGAGGCGCTGGGGATGATCGTCCGCCGCGCCGCGCACCTCCACGCGATCGAGCTCGAGAACCGCGCGCTGGCGACGCGCAGCGGGAGCGAGAACCGCGTCCTCGGCGGGCTGATCACTGCCGCGCCCGAAATGGTCCGGGTCGCCCGCACGATCGAGCGCGTCGCCAATGCCAACGTCTCGGTCATGCTGCTCGGCGCGAGCGGGACCGGCAAGGAGCTGCTCGCCCGCGGCCTTCACGACGCCAGCGACCGCGCGCGCGGCAACTTCGTCGCGATCAACTGCGCCGCGATCCCCGAGAACCTGCTCGAAAGCGAGCTGTTCGGCCACGAGAAGGGCGCGTTCACCGGCGCGGTCAAGACCACCGAGGGCAAGATCGAGCAGGCCGACGGCGGCACGCTGTTCCTCGACGAAGTCGGCGACATCCCGCTCCAGCTCCAGGTCAAGCTGCTACGCTTCCTGCAGGAGCGGACGATCGAGCGGATCGGCGGGAGGAAGTCGATTCTCGTCGACACGCGGATCGTCTGCGCGACGCATCAGGATCTCGAGGCGATGATCGGCGACGGCCGCTTTCGCGAGGACTTGTTCTACCGCCTCGCCGAGATCGTCGTGAAGATCCCCAGCCTGGCCGAGCGGCCGGGCGACGCGGCGCTGCTCGCCAAGGCGTTTCTCGGCCGCTTCGCGCGCGAGATGAACCCGGCGGTCAAGGGCTTCGCCCCCGATGCGCTCGCCGCGATCGACGCATGGGGCTGGCCCGGCAACGTTCGCGAGCTCGAGAACCGGGTCAAGCGCGCGGTGATCATGGCCGACAGCAGGCTGGTCGGCGCGGGCGATCTCGACCTTACCGCGGGCGAGGGCGACGCGGCCGCGCCGCTCAACCTCAAGACCGCGCGCGAGCACGCCGACCGCAAGGTGATCCGCCAGGCGCTGGCGCGAAGCGAGGGCAACATCTCGAGCACCGCGCGGCTGCTCGGGATCAGCCGGCCGACGCTGTACGACCTGCTCAAGCAGTATGACCTCCACGCGTAGTCGCGCGTTCCGGCTTGGGCTGGGGTTGGCGCTGCTTTCAGCGGCCCCGCTCGCGGCACAGCCGGGCGCATCGGTGGCGCTGATCGACCGCGCCCGCGCCGCGCTGGTCGCCGGCGATGGCATCGCTGCCGAGGCACGGCTGCGAGAGGCGGTCAGGGCGGGGGTCGCGCGTGAGGCGGTCGCCGCGCTGATGGGCGAAGCGCAACTCGACCAGGGCGACTTGGCGAGCGCGCGCAAATGGCTCGGACCCGCGCGTTTCTCTCCCCAGACCCGGGCGCACGGATTTCGCATGCTCGGGCGGCTCGAGCAGCGTGAAGGCCGGTTTGAGGCTGCGGCCCGCGCCTACGATGCCGCGCTACAGGCCGCGCCGAACAGCATTCAGGTGTGGACCGACATCGGCCGCCTGCGCTTCGCCGGCGGCGAGCAGCGCGAAGCGATCGAAGCCTCCGAGCACGCCCTTGCGCTAGCGCCGGGAGACGGCGGAGCGCTCGCGCTGCGCGCCGTGCTGGTCCGCTCGCAATTCGGCCCGGTGCCCGCGCTGCCGTGGTTCGAGGCCGCGCTGCGCCAGGCGCCCGACGATCCCGAGGTGCTCGCCGAATACGCCGCGACGCTCGGCGACGTCGGCCGCGCCGGGGCGATGCTCGAAGCCGCGCGGCGGCTCCATGATATCGCCCCGAAGGACCCACGAGTGTTTTACCTCCAGGCGGTGCTGGCCGCGCGCGCCGGAAAGGACGCGCTCGCCCGGCGCATCCTCGACCGTGCTGGCGATCGCTTGCGTGACGTTCCCGCCGCGATCCTGCTCGGCGGCGTGCTCGACTTGCGCGTCGGCAACGTCAACCTCGCGGTCGAACAGTTCGACCGGCTGACCCGGATGCAGCCCGACAACCCGATCGCGCAACGTCTGCTCGAACGCGCGCTGTCGCGAACCGGCGACGCCGCGGGCGTCCGGCGGCTTGCTCACGGGAAGCCGTTCCCCGCGCTTTCGACAGCGCCATCGTGGGATCCGTCGCGCGGACCGGCGGCGGCGGCGCCATACTTGCGCGCGCTGCTCGGTGCCGGACGCGAGGCCGAGGCCGCGCGGATTGCGGACCGCCTGCGCGACGAGCATCCTGGATCGCCCGACGCGAAGCTGATGGCCGGCGACGTCGCGTTTCACGCGGGCCGCACAAGCGAAGCGTTGGCGGCCTACGACGCCGCGGCGCGCATCCGTTTCGGCGAGCGCGAGGCGCTGCGGCTGGACGCTGCGCTGCGGACGCTCGGCCGCGAGCGCGAGGCGAATGCGGTCCTGTTGTCACAGGCGCTCAAGAACCCGATGGCGCGAGAGCCCGCGCGCCGCCTCGCCGCCTCTCGACAGCGCGCGCGATAGGCGGCAAGGCCCTTCGCCACGACATCTGGAGCGAGTGGCGATGGCAGGGGTTCTCGACGGCGTCACGGTTCTCGAGTTCGCGGGGATCGGGCCCGGGCCGTTCGCCTGCATGATGCTCGCCGACCACGGCGCGCGCGTCATCCGGATCGAGCGTCCGAACCTCCCCGGCCGCCATGGCGTCGGACGCGGCCGCGACATTCTCAACCGCTCGCGCGAGCGCGTCGAGCTCGACCTCAAGGACCCCGCGGCGATCGCTCAAATCCGCGAGATGGCGAAATCCGCCGACGCGATCGTCGAAGGATTCCGCCCGGGCGTGATGGAGCGCCTCGGTCTCGGTCCCGAGGCACTGCTCGGCGACAACCCGAAGCTCGTGTACGGGCGGATGACGGGGTGGGGGCAGGACGGCCCGATGGCTCCGCTCGCCGGGCACGACATCAACTACATCGCGCTGTCGGGCGCGCTCCATACGTATGGCCGCAAGGGCGAGAAGCCGAGCTTCCCGGTCAACGCGGTCGGCGATTTCGGCGGCGGCGGGATGATGATGGCGTTCGGCGTGGTAGCCGCAATCCTTTCAGCCCGCAGCACCGGCAAGGGCCAGGTGGTCGACTGCGCGATGGTCGATGGCGCCGCGATCCTCTCGGCAATGACCTACACCTTCTTCGCCAACGGGATGTGGCGCGACGAGCGCGGGGTCAACATGCTCGATTCCGGCGCGCATTTCTACGACACCTACGAAACCTCGGATGGCAAGTGGATCTCTATCGGCTCGATCGAACCGCAGTTCTATGCGCTGCTCCGGCAGGCGGCAGGGCTGACCGACGACGCCGCGTTCGACGCGCAGATGGACCAATCCGGCTGGCCCGCGCTCAAGGAGAAGCTGACCGCGCTGTTCCTGACAAAGACCCGCGAGCAATGGTGCGCGATCATGGACG
>DATLDS010000098.1:0-2721 GCA_035525735.1 Novosphingobium sp. | reverse complement strand
TACCTCGAGCACTTGGCGGGTGATCCGGTAGCGCGCTTCGATCGGCTGATAGGGGTCGGTATTGGTCCCCATCGCGATCGGCCGCGGCTTGTAGCCGGGTTTGGCCAGCGTCTCGCGCAGCAGCCGCGCGGCGGCGGGCTTGGCGAACAGTTTGGTCTCGAAATCGAGCCCCGGCGACAAGTCGTGGAACGCGTGCGTCGGTCGCGCGAAGCAATAGATGCAGCCGTGCTCGCAGCCGCGATAGGCGTTGATCGAGCGGTCGAAGGCGATATCGGGCGACTTGTTGAAGCTGAGGATCGTGCGTGGATGCTCCTCGGTCACCGTGGTCCGGACCGGCGAGGGCGCTTCGTCGAGCGCCTCGCGCTCATCGAGCCAGTCGCCGTCGGCCTCGCGCGTCGCCAGCCCGAACCGCGTCGGGACGCCGCCCGATTGGGCGCCGCGACCGCGGACGGCGGGAGACTCGCGCGGGTCCATCGCGCGAGTAGAACATAACTGGAACAAATCCGCAATCGCGGCGTCAGGCCTCGCGCAACCTCGGTATCAGCTCGACGAAGTTGCAGGGACGGTTGCGGCTGTCGAGCTGCTCGGCGAGGATCAAGTCCCAGCCGTCCTTGACCGCGCCGTTCGAGCCGGGCAGCGCGAAAATGTAGGTGCCGCGCGCGACCACCGCCATGGCGCGGCTCTGCACGGTCGCGGTGCCGATCGTCTGGTAGCTGAGCCAGCGGAACAGCTCGCCGAACCCCGGCACGTCCTTCTCCTTCACGCGGTCGAGCGCCTCGGGGGTGACGTCGCGGCCGGTGAGGCCGGTGCCGCCGGTCGAGATCACGCAATCGATTTCCGCGTCGTCGATCCATGCGGTCAACCGCGTGGCGATCGCCGCGGCGTCGTCGCGTTCGATCGCGCGCGCGGCGAGCGCGTGGCCCGCGCTAGCGATGCGTCCGGCGAGAATGTCGCCCGAAGTGTCGTCGGCGGCGGTACGCGTGTCCGAAACGGTGAGGAGCGCGATGTTGAGCGGCTTGAACGGGCGCGTCGGATCGACCGCCACGTCTATCGACTCCGGGTCGCGACCCGCGTCGCCGGCGCACCGCCAAGCCCCGGGAACCTGGGCCACAGCCCTTGCGCCAGCGCGGCGCGGCTGTCCGATCCGCCGCCCGCTTGCGCCTCGTACATCCAGTAATTGCGCAGCACGACCGAGACGTAGCCGCGCGTCTCCCAATAGGGGATCGATTCCATCCATAGGAGCGGGTCGCCGCCGTCGCGGATCTCGTAGTTCCAACGCGTCAGCGGGGTCAGCCCGGCGTTGTAGGCGGCCATGACCTTAAGCAGTGAGCCTTGGGTCGCGCTCGAATCGCGCAGCATCTCGAGATTGCGCTGGCCGAACGCGAGGTTGGTTTCGGGACGGGTAAGGTCGACACCCGCCGCGTCCATCCCCAGCGCGGGCGCGTGCTGGCGCACCGTGATCGGCGTGATCTGGAGCAGGCCCTTGGCGTTGGCCGGGCTCACCGCGGCGGTGCGGAAGTTCGATTCCTGCAAGGCATGAGCATAGACCAGCGCGGGATCGACCTTCCACCCCGACGCCGGAACCCACTTGGGCGTGGGATAGCGCGCCGCGGCGTCGGGCCGCACGCCGCCGGGCGCGTTGTAGGCCATCCACAACTGCGTCGAGGCGAGCCCGAGGTCGCGTGCCAGCCGCGTCAGCGCGGCGTACTGGCGCGGGTCGCCGATCCGCGCCTGGTGGCGCAGGACCTCGCCCGCCAGCGCTTCCTCGCCGATCTCGGCAAGACCGACCGCGGCGCGGACGTTCGGAATGTCGCGCACCGCCTGCCAGTCGCCGGCGCTGAAGTCGGGCGGCGGCTTGGCGGCCGGGTCCTTGAGCCCCAGCGCTTCGGCCGCGAGCATGCCGTACAGCGTCTCCCCGCGCTGTGCCGCGGCGCGCAAATTGGCCGCGACCTTTTCGGGCGCGCGACAGCGCTGCCACGCGCGGCTCGCCCAGAAATATCCGGCCGAGACGAGGTCGGCGTTCTCGGCTTGCACCGCGCTCTTCTCGAACGCAACGGCGGCTTCCTCGCACCCGCCGAGACGCCACGCCGCCAAGCCCACGGTCCACCAGCCCTCGGCGACCCACGGCCCGCTGCCGTCGGCCACGCTGCGCGCGACCGCGAGCGCCTGGGCGTCGTCGTTCTCGATGTAGAAGCTCCACGCCACCCGCTGGCGCCATTCGGCGCGCGCCTCGCTCGATAGGCCCGCGTCGATCCCGTCGAGCAGCGCGCGCGCGCCGGTCGGGTCGTCGTTCTTGATTCCCTGGAGGATCGCAGCGGCGATCTCGGCGGGCATCGTCCCGTCGTCGGTCCCGCGCGGACGCACCCGCTTGGGCGCGGGGGCGAGCGAGACAAGCCGTTGCGCGCCGGGAAGCTCGGGCAGGCTCTCGGCCCCGCGCTTGGCGGCAAGCCGCGCGATCTGGTCGGCCCACGGCAGCTCTCGCCCGGCGGACAGCAGCGATTGCAGCGGCGCGGCTTCGACCTTGGGAGAATTCGCCGCGAGGTAGAGCTCGGACCGCGCGACCGCGTGGAGCGGTCCGTCGGCGCGCTCGGCGAGCATCGCCTGGACCTTGCTCCAGTCCTCTCGCTTCAACGCGGCGAACAGCGCGCCATAGTATTCGCGCTCGTCGCGGGTGAGAACTTGCGGGACGCTGGTCGCCGCGCTGCGGGCGCGGAAATAATC
>DATLDS010000063.1:0-6640 GCA_035525735.1 Novosphingobium sp. | reverse complement strand
ATCCGGCGATGCAGGCGCCGTTCCGGATCGATCCCGAGCTCGCCGCGCGCTGCGGGCTCCACGCCGGCTCGTTCCGTCCGCATCAATATGCGCCCGCGGTCTATCACCGCGAACGCCGGGACGATGGGCTAGGCGGCGCGCTGATCGGCGGCGCGGTCGGCGGATTGATCGGCAACCGCGTCGCCGGGCGCGGCGACCGCACCGTCGGCACGATCGCCGGGGCCGCGGTGGGCGCGGTCGCGGGCGCGGCAATCGACCGTTCCGACGACCGCGGTTTTCCCGAGCCGCGCTGGGCCGAGGACGACGCGGGCTGGGACCATCGTGTGGCGGGCGCCTATGCGGGCGAATGCGCCGATGCGCTGCCCGCGGGCTATACGGTCATCGCGATCCCGGGCAGCCGAGAGTGCCGCGACGAGGTCGAGACGATCGAGGAATGGGTGCCCGAATACGTCACCGTGCCCGGCCGCGCACCGCCCCCGCGCGCCGCGCCGCTACGCGACAAGCGGACCAAGCTGCGCCGGGTGAAGTAAGCACGCTACAGCTTGCGCCCGATCAGCTCCTTCATGATCTCGTTGGTCCCGCCGAAAATCCGCGTCACGCGCGCCGCGCGCCAGGCGCGGGCGATCGGGTACTCGTTCATGTAGCCCGCGCCGCCGTGGAGCTGGAGGCACTTGTCCATCACCTCCCATTGCAGTTCCGTGTGCCACAGCTTGGCCGCCGCGCCTTCTTCGGGGGTCAGCTCCTTCTTGAGCAGCCGCGCCAGCGCCCAGTCGAGGTGCGCCCACCCGACCTGAAGCTTGGACTTGAGATCGGCGAGGGTGAAGCGGGTGTTCTGGAAGTCGATCACCGGCTTGCCGAACGCTTTTCTGTCGCGGGTGAACTCGACCGTGTCGTCGAACGCGCGCTGCGCGCTGGCTTGCGCCGAGACCGCGATCGACAGCCGTTCCTGCGGCAGCTCGCTCATCAGGTAGATGAAGCCCTTGCCCTCCTCGCCGAGGCAGTTGGTGATGGGCACGCGAACGTCCTCGAAGAACAGCTCGGAGGTGTCGGCCTCGTCCTGGCCGATCTTGTCGAGGTTGCGGCCGCGCTTGAAGCCCTCGCGGGTCGCCTCGACGAGGATGATCGAGACGCCCTTCCACTTGGGCTCGATCTCGGTGTCGGTCTTGGCGCAGACCAGGATGAGGTCGGCGTTCTGACCGTTGGTGATGTAGGTCTTGCTGCCGTTGATGACGTAGTGGTTGCCGTCCTTCTTCGCGGTGGTGCGGATCCCCTGGAGGTCGGACCCGGTGCCCGGCTCGGTCATCGCGATCGCGGTGATCACCTCGCCCGCGACCATCTTGGGCAACCACTCGCGCTTCTGCTCCTCGCTGCCGTAGCTGACGATATAGTTGGTGACGATGTCCGACTGGAGCGAGAACCCGGTCGAGGCGCGGCCGTAATACGCGCTCTCCTCATCGACGATCGCGTTATAGCCGAAATCGAGCCCGAGCCCGCCGTACTCCTCGGGCACGGTCGGACACAGCATCCCCAGCTCGCCCGCCTTGGGCCAGATGCCGCGCGGGACGATGCCGTTGTCGGCCCACTCGGCTGCGTGCGGCGCGACTTCCTTCTGGAGGAACTGACGCACCGTCTGGCGGAACGCCTCGTGATCGTCGGTATAGGCGGTGCGGGCGAGCTGATCGAGCGACATGCGGGTTCCTCTCCGTCGGTAGGCCGAGCGTTAGGCTCTGGCGACGGGAGCGGTCAACGCCGAATTAAGCGCGCGGTTAAGGCGCCGCGGCGACGCGGGCGACGCGCGCCAAGCTGGTCGGCCCGAGCCGCGCAACGGGCTCGGCGCGGTCGATCCGGGCGGTGCCGAGCCAGTCGGCGGCGATCCCCAGCGCCGTCGCGGATTCGGCGCTCGGGCGCACCCGATAGGCGCCGTACGGAACCTTCTCGAACAGGAAGAAGCCGTCGAATTCGCTGCGCGCGGTGGCCATGACCGCGCCGCGCGCGTCGACCAGCTCGAGCCCGACCCCGCCGATCGGATCGCCGTTGAGATCGAGCAGCGAGCCCTCGGCCTCGCCGGTCGGGACCAGCGGCAGGTCGACCCGCGCGGCGATTCCCGGGCGCGGGGTGACCACCACGCCCTGGCTCGCGGGCTGAAGGAACACGTCCTCGAGGCTGCCGGTGTCGATCGCCAGCGCGACCGGCTGGAACGGGCGCAGCCCGGTGACGAGCGTGTGGCCCTCGGCGTCGGTCGGCGCCGCCTCGGCGAGCCCCGGCGCGACGATCACGCCAGCAATCGCCTCTTCGCCCGGATCGCGGCGGCCGTCGGCGTCGTCGTCGCGCCACACGTTGACCGCGGCCTGGCCGTTGAGCGCAAGCTTCTCGTTCGAGAAGCGCATGCCCGCCCCCAGCGGATCGGCACCGAAGCTGAACGCGAACGCCAAGCTCGCGCCGACCGCGCCGTCGCTGGCGATGTCGCCTTCGGCCTTGACCGAGAACGCGTCGAACTGCCGCACGAGGCCGACGCCGAGGCTCGCTTGGCGCGTGTCGCGGCGATACTCGCCCGCGATCCGCAAGTCCGAGCGCGCGCCGAGCCGAAGCTCGCTGACCACGCGCGCCGATTCGAAGCCGTCTCCCAGCCGGAAGCGCGTCTCGCTGCGCAGACGAACCTTGCCCCGCCCGGCGTTGGTCAGCAGCGAGACGCGGGTCGCGTCGTCGTCGTCGCGCGGCGGGCCGACGCGCCGCGTGGTGTGGAGCTTCGAGAGTTCGGCGGTGAGCGCCAGGCGGCGCGCGTTGATCCCAAGGCGCGTTAACACTTCGGTAACCTTTTCACCGTCGCGGTTGGTCGACTGGCGCGCGCCGAGCGACACCGGGACATAGAGCCCGCCCCATTTGAACGACTTGTCGAGCCGCAAGCTGTGCTCGCGGCGTTGGTGCGCGTCGACCAGCTCGGATTCGTAGCCGCCGAACGCCCACAAGGTCTCAGCCTGCACGCTCACGCCCGCGATCTCGCCGATCGCGGCTGCCTTGAATGCCTGACCTCCAAGATTCTTGGGGCCGAGCTGGTGCGCTCCCGAAAGCTCGACGAGCATCGGGCCGAGCGAGCGCCGAAAGCTCGCCTCGAGATAAGTATGGCGGCGGCCGCCCAGCATCTGGCTCTGCGCCGCGATGCCGAGCGAGGTTCGCCCGTCGATCCCGCGCTCGACCCCCACGCCCCAGCGCCAGCCGACATGGGCATCGGTCAACTTCGGGCCGAGATCGACCAGGTCGCGGCCTAGCTCGACCACTCCGGCCCAATACCAGGTCTTGCCCGCGGGCACCGCGTCGGCCCCGACCGGGACCTCGCTGGTTTCGCGGCGGATTTGCCCTTGCGGGCCGTAGAGCACCACTTCGAACGCGTTGCGCCCGAACAGCAGCTCGACGTCGAGGAATTCGTAGCGGCCGTCGGCGCGGTCGTGCTGGAAGCCGATCAGCTGGCCGTTGCGGTACAATTCGGCGTCCCAGCCCGACGGCAGCGTTCCGCGCAGCGTGGTCGCGGCGAAGCGGCTCTGCCGCGCCACCGGGCGGTTCGAGATGAACACCCCGCGCCCGACCGCGCTTTGCCCGGTCAGGTTGCCCGCGAACGTGCTCACGTCGCCGGCGGCGAGCTGCGTCGCCTTGAGCGGGCCAAGCAGGCGGCCCGACGGATCGTTGCGGTAGGCGCGCAGCCGCAGCGCGGCGGGATGGCCGAGGACGTCCGAGGCGAGTCGGCTTTCGAAGCTCGCTCCGCCGAGCTCGCCGGTCGAGTAGAGTTCGTAGCGCGTCTCGCGCACTGTGCCGAGCTGGGGATCGTTGCGCAGCCCGAGCTTGATCACCGCGTCGACCGACGGCGCGCGCCACGCGCGATACGGCAGCTCGGCCTGCGGCAAAAAGCTGAGATCGAACGGTTTCGCCGGGCGAAGTCGCGCCGCACGACTTTTGCGCTCGATCGCGGCGAGGAACGGCAGCGGCTTGTCGCTTTCGAGCAGCAACGACGCGTTCGACAAGTCGGGCTTGAAGCTGACCCCGAACCAGCGCGACAGGCTGGCGAGCTCGACGCACCAGCCCTCGGGCGTGTCGTGGAGCTCGCCGGGGCGCAGTTTCACCGCATTGTTCACGGTTTGTACCGTAAAAAGGTCGCGGTCGAGGCTGAACGTCTGGTCCTCCGCGAACAACCAGCCGGTTGCGCGGCGCGACTTCTTGTCGAGCCGCACCGGCAAGTCGAGCGCCTGGATCACGTCGGCGAGATCGACGCACACGCCGTTTTGGGTTTGATAGCCGCGCAGCGTTTCGCCGACGCGATACCCGCCCGAGCGCAAGTCGAGCAGCAACGCGTCGTCGTCATTGGCTTGCCAGGCGTCGCCGTCCTGCGTTTGAGCCTGGGCCTGCGCCTCGAACGGCGCGAGGCCGGCGCCGCACAGCAACGCCGGCCCCAGCACCGCGGCGAGCGGGCGGATCACCTTGGAAAGGCGACGCATCATGACGTCGTTTGTCCGAATTATCCTGGGCTTGCCGTGGTTTACGGCAGCTTCGCGTCGACCGCGGCGATCAGCTTGCCGCCCGCCTCCGGCGCTTCGCGATACTCGATGTGGAGCGGGCCGTGGAGCTTGGCGGCCTGCTCGGCGCCGACCGGGAGCATGACCTTGCGCCCGCTGAGCTCGGGATAGACCGCGACCCCGCGCGCGGCGTAGACCGGATCCTTGGCGCCGGGCGCGAACACCTCGATCGCGCCGTAAAGCGAGCGGTTGCCGGAGCGTGCGACGTCGAGCTGGAGGAACTCGCCCTCGCCGGTGCTCACCAGCCGCGGGTTCGACAGCGCCGCGCTCGCCTCGAGCCGGCCCTTGCGGACGATGATCGGGATCGTGATTCCGTAGATCGGAGTGAGTTGGACGACGAAGCCGTTCTCGGGGACTTCGACCGGCGCGCTGACCGGGTTTGCTTCGGGAATCGCGCGGAACGACATGTGGACGCGATATTCGCCGTCGGGCAAATTGGCGCCGGGCCGCGCGGTGATGCGGATCGCCTGCGGCTGGTCGGGCGGCAGCGTGATACGGCGCGGCGCGTAGCGGATCATCTCGAGCGCGGCCTTCTCGAGCGCGCTCGCTTCGGCTTCGCTGACGTCGTCGAGCTCGCCCTCGGAATTCATCCGCCGCAGCTCGAGCGTGATCCGGTACGTCGCGGGCTGGTCGCCGATGTTGTTGAGCACGACCTCGGTGCCCTGGCTGCCGTTGAGGATCACGCGGGTCGGCGCGATCAGCAGATCGCCCACCGCGTGCGCCGGCGCGGCCAGCCCGGCGGCGAGCGCGGCGCTCACCAGCGAGGCCATGATCCGGCGCCTGCGTTTGGCCCAAGTCGAAGTCATTGGCTCGCTCCTTGCGGGGCGCCTTCCTGCGCGCTCCGCCGTCCTGTTAGGAAAACAGGGTTAACATCCGGCTAAGCGCAAACCCCTGGGCGCGACGCGAAAGGGCCGCGCCCGGTTGCCCGGACGCGGCCCTTTGCTTCAGCCGTCGCGCGAGACGCGGCGTCGTGGCTTACTGGTACTCGACCGAGACGTTGAACGTGCCGTTGTAGACGTCCGCCGCCTGGGCGACGCCGACGCTCAGCGTGCCGCCGACCTGGAAGCTCGTCGCGCCCGCGACCAGCGTGTTGCCGGTGGGGAAGAACGAGGTGAACGAGCCGAGCGACATCGTCGCGCTGGTGCTCGCGCCGGTCAGCGTCACCGCGCTCGAGGGGAGCGTGACGACGATCCCGGTGTCGGGCGTGCCCGCGACGTCGAACGTCACCGGGGACGAGGCGCCGATGCAAACCAGCAGCGCGCTGCAAGTGCGCGCGCCGCTCGCCGCGACGACCACGGTGCCGCCACCGTTGTTGGCGATCTGGCCGAAGTCGAGCACCGAGCCGGTGCGGACCGCGAGGGTCAGCGTCGAGAGGATTTCCGCGCGCGCATCGGCGGTGGCGGTGGTGGCGGCGAAGGCATTGGAGCCGGTCGCGAGCGCCGCGGCCGCGGCCGAAACGGCGACCATCTTACGGAAAAGCTTGTTCATCGAAATATCCCTTCAAGCGTTGCTTGCCCGGAAACACGGCGCAAGCGCCGCCCCCATGCGAATGACATCGTTCCCCGATCCATTCAGCGCTGCTTGTAGGAAAACCGCGTTCAACCTTCCTTTCCGGGCAAGGTTAACGCCGAAGCCCGATTCGTTAAGAGGCTGGTCCGTAGCAATACCAGCGCGCCGGGCCGCTCAGATGCCCCCGCCGGTAAGCCGCTGGCATATCAGGTCGAGCTGGTCGAGCGTGCGGTAGCGGATCGTCACCGCGCCCGAGCTCGGGTCGGCGTCGGCGGCGATCGAGACCTTCAATCCGAGGAAGTCCTCGAGGTGGCCCTGGACCGCGGCGATGTCGGCGTCGCTGCCCGGGTCGCGGCCGGCGCGCGCCTTGCGACCGCCAAACCCACCGGCCCCGCCCTCGCCGGCGGGCTCGCCGCGGCGCAGCGCCTTGCGCGCGAGCCGTTCGGCGGCGCGCACCGACAGCCCGCGCGCGACCACGTCGTGCGCGACCGCGGCGGGATCGGGGACGCTGATCAGCGCGCGCGCGTGGCCCATCGACAGCCGCCCGTCCTCGACCATCGTCAGGACCT
>DATLDS010000061.1:0-9839 GCA_035525735.1 Novosphingobium sp. | reverse complement strand
TCGAAGCCGGCGGTGTCGATCAGCTCAAGGTCGAGATCGCCCAGCCGCCCGGTGCCGAACCGGCGGTCGCGGGTGACCCCCGGCTGGTCGTCGACCAGCGCCAGCTTCTTGCCGACGAGCCGGTTCCACAGCGTCGACTTGCCGACGTTGGGCCGGCCCACGATGACCACCTGGGGGAGCTTTCTGTGCGCTTGGCCGGACATCGCGCCCCCGTGGCCGAGTGCGGAGCGCGATGCAACCGCGGCCCGCCGCCCCGGCGCCTTTACGATTCGCTAACCGTGTGAGGTAACTCGAAATTAACCGTCTCGCGCCAGCCTGCGCGGATGAGGGGACTAATCGGGATAGCCGCGGCCGCGTTGGCCGCATGCGTCGGGATCGCCGCCAGCGGTCCGGCGCGCGCCGCGGCCTCGGACGACTTCGTGCTGCGCGACGAGGCGCCGCCCGCTTCCTCCGACGCGCCCTATCTCCAGTGCGTGCCGTACGCGCGCGATGTCACCGGTATCCGCATCTTCGGCGACGCGCACACCTGGTGGGGCCAGGCCGAGGGCAAGTACGCCCGCGGCAGCACCCCCAAAGTCGGCGCGGCGATGAGCTTCAAGGCGTTCGGCGGCTCGCGGCTCGGCCACGTCGCGGCGGTCAGCCGCATCATCGATTCGCGTAACGTCCTGATCCGCCACGCCAACTGGTCGCCGATCAACGGCCGCCGCGGCCAGATCGAGGACGACGTCCGCGCGGTCGACGTGTCCGAGGCGAACGACTGGAGCGAGGTCCGCGTATGGTTCGCGCCGATCCAGGGACTCGGCACGACGCACTGGCCGCTCAACGGCTTCATCTATCCCGACAAGCCGGGAGCCGAGAACCTGCTGCCGCGGCCGACCTGGGCCAAGGCCGACACGCCCTCGCGCATCGGAAAGGACTTTCTAAAGGGCATCGCGATCGAGAAGGCGGAACGCCGGTCAGCTTCGCGCGGGCCGCTCCGCGACGACCCGATCGGCGCGTTGATCGCGAAGAAGAGCTAGTCCCTAGCTAGTCGTTTCGGGCCACTGGGGCGTCGTCGCCGAGATCCTCGTACCATGCCTCGACGGGCCCCGAGAGCTTGAGCGTCAGCGGGTTGCCTTTGCGGTCCATCGTCTTGCCCGCCTGGACGCGTACCCAGCCTTCGGAGATGCAGTACTCCTCGACGTTGTGGCGGCGCACGCCCTTGAAGCGGATGCCGACGCCGCGCATCAGCTTGTCGCCGTCATGCCATTCGCTGCGCGGGCTGATCGCGAGGCGATCGGGCGGAATGTCGAGAGGTTGGTCGCTCGGGGTTTCTTGGCTCATGGCGGGCGCGCCTCGCCCAGACGCGCGCGCTTGTCAATTCGCGACGCCGTGCCTAAAGCGCCGCCTTCCGCGACAGCGGGCGCGTAGCTCAGTGGTAGAGCACACCCTTCACACGGGTGGGGTCGCAGGTTCAATCCCTGCCGCGCCCACCACTCTCTTGGTTGATCGATGACTCCGTCGCGGGCATAGCCCCGCGCCATGCACGACATCCGCCTGCTACGAGACGATCCGCAAGCGTTCGACGCCGCGATGGCGCGGCGCGGAGTGGCGGCGCAGGCGAGCGAGCTCTTGGAACTCGATCGACAGCATCGCGAAACCGAAACCAACTCTCAAAACTTCAAGGCTTGGCGAAACAAAAAATCAGCTGAAGTCGGCAAGGCCAAGGCTCAGGGCAACACCGCCCTCGCCGATCAAATTTTGGCAGAAATAAAGGCTCAGGCTGAAACTGCTCCCGATTTTGAAGACAGTGGTCAACGGCTGTTCGCAGCGCTAGCCGCGCTGCCGAATCGCCCTGACGCCGACGTGCCCAATGGCGCCGACGAATCCGGCAACGTTGAGCTCTCGCGCTGGGGCACGCCCCGCGTCTTCGCTTTCGCGCCGCGCGAGCACGCCGATTTCGGCCCCGCGCTCGGCCTCGACTTCGCCACCGGCGCGGCGATATCGGGGGCGCGGTTCACGTTTCTGCGGGGGCACATGGCGCGGCTCAACCGCGCGCTCGGCCAGTTCATGCTCGACGCGCAGGTCGCCGCCGGCTTCACCGAATGCGCGCCGCCGTTGCTGGTGCGCGAGGAATCGCTGTTCGGCACTGGCCAGCTGCCCAAGTTCGGCGAGGACAACTTCCAAACCACCGACGGCCGCTGGCTGATTCCCACCGCCGAGGTCAGCCTGACCAACGCGGTGCGCGAGCAGATTCTCGCCGCCGACGCGCTGCCGCTCAGGATGACCGCGCTGACGCCGTGCTTTCGCTCGGAGGCGGGCGCGGCGGGCAAGGATACGCGCGGTTTCATCCGCCAGCACCAGTTCGAGAAGGTCGAGCTCGTCACGGTCTGCCGACCCGAGGACTCGAATGCCGAGCACGAGGCGATGTGCGTCGCCGCCGAGGCGATCCTCCGGGCGCTCGAGCTGCCGTATCGCAAGATGCTGCTGTGCGCGGGCGACATGGGCTTCACCGCGCGCAAGACTTACGACCTCGAGGTGTGGTTGCCCGGGCAGGACGCCTATCGCGAGATCAGCTCGGTCTCGAATTGTGGCGAGTTCCAGGCACGGCGGATGAACGCGCGCTATCGGGGCGATGACGGCAAGCCCGCGTTAGTCCACACGCTCAACGGCTCGGGCCTCGCGGTCGGGCGTACGCTCGTGGCGGTGATCGAGACCTATCAAAACGAGGACGGCAGCGTCGATGTGCCCACCGCGCTGCGGCCTTACATGGGCGGGATCGAACGCCTGACCCCCGCATGATGCGCATCCTGGTCACCAACGACGACGGCATCCACGCTCCGGGCCTCGAAGTGCTCGAGCGGATCGCGCGCACGCTCAGCGACGACGTGTGGGTCTGCGCGCCGCAGGAGGAGCAATCGGGCGCGGGGCACTCGCTGACGCTGTCGCGCCCGGTGCGGTTGCGGCGCCATGACGAACGCCGCTTCTCGGTCAGCGGGACGCCGACCGACGCGGTGATGATGGCGCTGCGCAAGCTGATGGACGCGTCCCCCGACCTCGTCCTCTCGGGCGTCAACCGCGGCGCCAACCTCGGCGACGACGTGACTTATTCGGGCACCGTCTCGGCGGCGATCGAAGGCGCGCTGGCGGGCATCCGCTCGGTCGCGCTGAGCCAGGTCTATGCGCGCGAGGGGATGGGCGACACGGTGCCGTTCGCCGCGGCCGAGGCGTGGGGTCCGCGCGTGCTCGCCCCGCTGCTCGACGCACCGTTCGCGCCGCGCAGCGTGGTCAACGTCAACTTCCCCGCGCTGCGGCCCGACGAGGTGCGCGGCATCCGCGTGGTCCGCCAGGGCTTCCACGACTACTTGCGCGGCTCGATCGTCGAGGGCACCGACCCGCGCGGCTATCCTTACTTCTGGTTCGGGCTGCACGACATCGAGCACACCCCGGGCCACGCGACCGACCTCGAGGCGATCGCCGACGGCTACGTGTCGGTGACCCCGCTCCAGCTCGACCTGACGCACGAGCGCGCGCTGGCGGCCATGGCCGAGCGCTTCGCCCGGTGAAACGCAGGGCCGCGCTCGCGCTGGCGGCGCTGCTCGCGGGCTGCGTGAGCGGGCCGAGCCAACGCCCCCGCCCCGCCCCGGCCGCCGCGCCCGCGCCCGGCCCCGAGACGCGCTATGTGGTCCGTCCGGGCGACACGCTATCGGGCATCGCGGCGCGGTCCGGGGTCGAGATGCACGCGCTCGCCCGCGCCAACGCGCTGGCCCCGCCCTACCTGATCCGAGTCGGCCAACGGCTGGCGATCCCCGCGCGCCGCGCCGCCCCGCGCGACGAAAGCCGGGCGGTGGTGCAGCCCCTGCCCCGGCCGACGCCCGCGCCGGTTGCGCGCGCGCCGCGCCTCGCCTGGCCGACTGACGGGCTCGTCGCACGGGGCTTCGGCGCCAAAGACGAGCGGGGGGGCGACGGCCGCGGGATCGGCATCGCCGCGCATGCGGGCGCCGCGGTGCGCGCGGCGGCGGGAGGTACCGTGCTGTTCGCGGGGGCCGAGCCGCAGCGCTATGGCTCGCTCGTGTTGGTCGATCACGGCAGCGGCTGGGTCAGCGCCTACGGCCTCTTGTCGCGGATCGTCGTACGCGAGGGCGAAACGGTGCGATCGGGCGGTCGCGTCGGCTTCGTCGGGGAGGACGGCCTGCACTTCGAGCTACGCCGCGACAACCAGCCGGTCGATCCGCTCCCGCTGCTCCCGCCGCGGTTCTAGCCCCAAAGGATCAGGAAAGCATCCAGAACACCGCGCCCATCGCCAAGTAGGCGAGCAGCCAGTACCCCCCGTCGATCAGCGCCAGCCGGGTCGATAGCCGCTGGTGGGTGTAGCTGATCCACAGCGCGGGAATGACGAACGTCAGCGCCAGCCCGCCGCTCATCATGAAGAACAGCCACGGCTTGAGGCCGAGCGTTTCCGCGCCCGTCCGCGCGAACGTATGGCCGAGCGTCGTCGCCGAGACCAGCAGCAGCGCCAGCGTGATCCCCAGGGTGCGCGCCGGGGTGCGCCGCGCGGCGAGCCCGCCCGGCCCCACTTCCTCAAGTTTGGCGCGGCCGAGCAGCGGGCCGTACCACAAGCCTCCGACCGCGAACGCGGCAAGCGCGGCGGCGACCACTGCTAGCCAGTTCACCGGACCCATCGCGACCTCACCCTTGCCTCGTTTTACAAATGCTAGGACCCGGTTAGGGCCAAGGCAACGCCAGTTGCTGACAGTTCAGGCGAAAGCGCGTATGGGCCGCGCCTCTCATGGCTACCGTTATTCAACAAGCGCCGCGCGTCGGCATGGTCTCGCTCGGCTGCCCCAAGGCGCTGGTCGACAGCGAACGCATCCTCACGCGGCTGCGCGCCGACGGCTACGCGATGTCGCCCGACTACGCCGGCGCCGACGTCGTGCTGGTCAACACCTGCGGCTTCCTCGACAGCGCCAAGGAGGAAAGCCTCGCCGCGATCGGCGAAGCGATCGCCGAGAACGGGCGGGTGATCGTCACCGGCTGCATGGGCAACGAAGCGGATGTCATCCGCGCCAAGTTCCCCGCGGTGCTCGCGGTGACCGGCGCGCATCAGTACGAGGCGGTGGTCGAAGCGGTGCACGACGCCGCCCCGCCCGCGCGCGGCCCGTTCGTCGACCTGATCCCGCAGCCCGATGTGAAGCTCACACCGCGGCATTACAGCTACCTCAAGATTTCCGAGGGCTGCAACCACGCCTGCTCGTTCTGCATCATCCCGACGCTTCGCGGCAAGCTCGTCAGCCGGCGGATCGACGCGGTGCTGCGCGAGGCGGAGAAGCTGGTCGCGGCGGGCACCCAGGAGCTGCTGGTGATCAGCCAGGACACCTCCGCGTACGGGGTCGATACCCGCCACGAGAGCCGGACGTGGCACGGCCGCGAGGTGCGCGCGCAGATGACCGATCTCGCCCGCGAGCTCGGCCAATTGCGCACCCCCGAGGGCCAGACGCCGTGGGTGCGGCTGCACTACGTCTATCCTTACCCGCACGTCGACCAGGTCATCCCGCTGATGGCCGAGGGCCTGCTGACGCCGTACCTCGACATCCCGTTCCAGCACGCCTCGCCCAGCGTGCTCAAGCGCATGCGCCGCCCGGCCAACGAGGCGAAAGTGCTCGAGCGCGTCGCCGCGTGGCGCGCGATCTGCCCCGATCTGACCATCCGCAGCAGCTTCGTCGTCGGCTTCCCCGGAGAGACCGAGGCCGATTTCGAGTATCTGCTCGAGTGGCTCGACGCGGCCCAGCTCGACCGCGTCGGCGCATTCCGCTTCGAGTCGGTCGCGGGCGCCGCCGCCAACGCGCTGCCCGATCCGGTGCCCGAGGCGGTCAAGGAGGAGCGCTACGCCCGCATCATGGAGCGGACCGAGGCGATCAGCGCCGCCAAGCTCGCCGCCAAAGTCGGCCGCACGCTGCCGGTGATCGTCGACGAGGTCGGCGAAGCGGACGAGGACGGCGACGTGGGCGCCACCGCGCGCAGCCAGGCCGACGCCCCCGAGATCGACGGCAACGTGTTCCTGCGCAACGTCCCCGCCGGCCTGAGTCCCGGCGACATCGTCGACGCGACCATCGAGGACGCCGACGCGCACGACTTGTTCGGCGTGATCGCCCCGCGCGGGTGACTCGTCACTCGTTGGGGTCGGTCACCTTGAACGGGTCGGTCGGGTCAGGCTGGGTCGGCAGCGGCGGGCGCGGCAGATCCTTGTCGCTGTTGGCCGCCTGGAGCAGCATCCCCGCCATGATCACCGCGGCCTGGCGCAGATCGTCGCCGCGCATGTGATCGACGGTGTCGAGGTTCGAGTGGTGGACCCGGCTGTCGTAGTCGAGCGGGTCCGGGATGAACTGATAGGCCGGCACGCCGATCGACTGCATGAACACATGGTCGGTGCCGCCGGTCTTGCGCGCGACGACCTTGCCCGCGCCCATCGAGCGGAACGGCGCGAGCCATTCGGCGAGGATCGGCGCGGCGGCGAGGTTGCCCTCGGCGTAGATGCCGCGGAACCTCCCCGAGCCGTTGTCCATGTTGAAATAGGCCTTGAGCGCGCCGTAGCCCGGCCGGGTCTCAATCGGGAACGCGGTGCGCCACGCGGCCATCGCGGCGATCGGATCGAGCGAGGGATCGACCGGGCGCGTCGCGAGGTGCTTTTCGATGTAGGCGCGGCTGCCGAGCAGGCCCTGCTCCTCGCCCGACCACAGCGCGAACCGGATCGTGCGCTTGGGCCGGACGCCGATTTGCGAGAGGATGCGCGCGGCCTCCATCACCACCACGCTGCCCGCGCCGTTGTCCGACGCGCCGTCGCCCGCGATCCAGCTGTCGAAATGCGCCCCCGCCATGACGTAGCCGGCCTTGGGGTCGGTGCCGGGAATTTCGGCGAAGATGTTGTCCGAGGTCAGCCGCCCGCTGTCGAAGCGCGCCTCGCTGGCGAGCTCGACCACCGGGTTGCGCCCCGCCTGCGAAAGCCGGACGAGGCGGCGATAATCCTCGGCGGCGAGCTCGAATGTCGGAACCGCGAGCGTCTGGCCGGGCTGGAAGGCATAGCCTTCGCCGTGGACCAGCATCCCGTCGCGGTAACTGATCTTGACCATCGCCAGCGCGCCCTCGGCTTTGAGGAAGTCCGACAGCTGCTTGGCGAACTTGCGCGACTTGACGCTGCGCTCGAGCGCGCCGGGGTCGAACGAAGGCAAGTCGAACTGGTCGAGCTTGGCGATCTCGGCGTCGTCGAGACGGCGGAACGACGCCTTGTCGGGCTCGCTGCTGGTCCCGGGCAGGCTGGTTAGCACGATCTTGCCCGCGAGCTTCCCCTTCCATTGCTCGAAGTTCTCGAGCTTCGACATCGGCGCGACCACCACCGCGGCGCGGATCGCGCCTCCGGTCGGCGGCGACCACGCCACGGGAATCGCGGTCATCCGCATCATGCGGGGCTCGATCATCGCCGCCGAGTAAGGCCCGGGATTCCAGCCGAGCCCGAAGTCCCAGCTTTCGGTGCCGACGTTGGCGAGGTTCCAGCCGCGGAACCGGGCCAGCGCCCATTCCTCGGCGCGATAGAAATTGTCCGAATTGGTCAGCCGCGGGCCGATTCCGTCCATCAGCTCGGACGCGAGCGTCAGCGCCTGGCTGCGGTTGGTGCCTTCATCGACGATCGCGGCGATCGCGCGATCGTCGGCGGGCGTCGCCAGTGCCGGCACGGCCGCAGCCAACGCGGCGCCGGCCGCGAGCAGGCTCGAAATTTTCATAGTGCGACCCTTGTCGATTGTGTCGGGGCGCTTGTGACAAGCGCCCGCCGCTTTGCCAAGCGCCCGGGCTAAAAAAGCCGCGTCAGCAAATAGAACGCCGCGCCCACCGCGGCACTCGCGGGGATCGTCACGAACCACGCGAACACCACCCGCGCCGCCACCGACCAGCGAACGCTGCGGGGCTTGAGCGCGGCGCCGGTGCCGATCACGCTGCCGGTGATCGCGTGCGTGGTCGAAACGGGGATGCCCAGCGCGCTCGCCCCGAACACCACGATCGAGCCCGCGGTCGAGGCGCAGAAGCCGGTGTGGTGGTTGAGCTTGGTCAGCTTGGTGCCCATCGTCTTGATGATCCGCCATCCGCCCGACAGCGTGCCAAGCGAGATCGCCAGGTAGCAGCTTATCACCACCCATTCGGGAACGTGGAAATCGCCGCGCAAGTGCCCGGTCGAATACAGCAGCACCGCGATGATCCCCATCGTCTTCTGCGCGTCGTTGCCGCCGTGGCTGATCGAGTAGGCCGCGCTCGAGAACAAGTGCAGCGTCTTGAACACGCCCTCGGCGCGGCGCGGCTGCCAGCGGTGGAAGATCCACGTCGTCAGCAGCACCAGCGCCATGGCGATGGCGAAGCCGAGCATCGGCGAAAGGAAGATCGCGAGAAGCGTCTTGCTCGTCCCCGCGCTTTCGACCGCGCCGAACCCGCCGTGCATGATCCCGGCGCCGAGCAGCCCGCCGATCAGCGCGTGGCTCGACGACGAGGGAATGCCCTTGAGCCAGGTCACGACGTTCCAGAACATCGCCCCGATCAGCGCGCCGAACACCACCGCGGGGGTGACCACGTCCTTGTCGATGATCCCCTTGCCGACGGTCTCGGCGACGTGGAGCCCGACCAGCCAGTAGGCCGCGAAGTTGCCGACCGCGGCGAACAGCACCGCCGCGACGGGCGAGAGGAGCTGGGTCGAGACCACCGTGGCGATCGAGTTGGCCGCATCGTGCAGGCCGTTGAGGAAGTCGAACGCCAGCGCCAGCGCGATCAGCCCGATCAGTAGCGGGAAGGCCAGGCTATGCATGGCTCAGGCGTGATCGATGACGAGGCTGTCGATCTGGTTCGCGACGTCCTCGAATGCGTCGGCGATGTTCTCGAGGCGCTTGTACACCTCGCGCGCGACGATGAAGTCGAGCGTCTTGACCCGCGGCTCGGCCTGCTGGCGGAACTTGGCCTTGAGCCCGTCGTGGTGGAGCTTGTCGACGTCGCCCTCGAGCGTGACCAGCCGCCCGGTCAGCTCGTGCAGGCGGTGGCCGTGCTTCTCGACGTCGCGAAGCAGCGGCATCGCCTCGGCGATCAGGTGCGTGGCCTCCACGATCACCGCCGCCATCTGCTCCATCTGCGGTTCGAACTCGGTCAGCTCGAACAGTTCGATCGCGCTTGCCGCACCCTGCATCTCGTCGATCGTATCGTCCATCGCGCCGATCAGCGAAGTGATCGCGCCGCGATCGAACGGGGTCAGGAACGTGCGGCGGACGGTGTGGAGGACCTCGCGGATGACGTCGTCGGCATCGTGCTCGCGGTCGTGGATCGCTCTGATGCAGGCATCGCGGTCGCCCTCGCCGCGAGTGATCGAGACCAGCGCATCGCTCGCCGCGACCAGCGCGGCGGCGTGGCGTTCGAACATGCCGAAGAAGTCGCCCGACCGGGGCAGAAGCCGCTGGAACCACCCGAACATGTGCGATGCCCTTTATTCGGCGCGCCGCGAATCGCCGCCGGCGAGTGCTTGGCTAGGGGTTGCGTCGGCTTGTCGCAAGGCCGTCATAAACCGGCTTTTACAACCGCACGACGCCTTCCTCGCCGCCGATCGGCGCGTCGAGCGGGGTGCTCTTGTCGAGCGGACGGACATAGACCCGGGCCACCACCGGAAATCTCTCCGCGACGCTCGCCTCGATGTCGCGCACGGTCTGCTCTACCTCGCGCGCGGTGATCGCGTCGTCGAAATCGGCGCTGATCACCGCGACGATCATGTCGGGCGCCTGGTGGACGGTGAGCACCTCGCGCACCGAGACCACCCCGGCGTGGCTCGTCGCCAGGTCGCG
>DATLDS010000054.1:0-7135 GCA_035525735.1 Novosphingobium sp. | reverse complement strand
CACGCAGCCGGTCGAGGTCGACGATGAAGCCGTCACGCTCGAAGAAGTGACGCGCGGCGGGCGCGAGCGCTTCGGCCGGAACCTCGACCGTGCGCCACTGCCAGCGCGCCGCGAGCGACAGCTCGCCATGCTCGCCGGGGGTGAGCAGCAGGCCCGACGGGCTGTCGGTGATGTCGCCCATGGCCTGGATCACGCGCTCCTCGAGCGGCGCGCCCTCCTCTCCTCGCCCGATCGTTCGGGTGAAGCGCAGCCATTCGGCGCGGTAGTCGTAGCGGTGCTGGAAGAAATGCTTGGCCAGCGTCACCTTAAGCCAGCCGCGCAGCCGTCCCGACGGCAACACGACCAGCGCCAGCACGGTGGTGGCGAAGACGAAGCCGATCTGCGCGAGCGGCGCGACGTCGCCGCCGACCCAGGCGAGCGATTGCGACGCGCCGACCATCACCACCAGGTACGCGCCGATCACCATCAGCGAGAGCGACTGGAACGCGACCGCGCGCGACGGGCGCAGCCGCTGATCGGCGCCGCGCAATCCGCCGATCGCGAGGAGGACCGCGACCACCGCGGCGATTCCGCCGCGCAGCGCGCCGAGGCCTTCGGGCTGCTCGGCGCCGAGATAGCCGACGGTGTAGAAGTTGAGGTCGAAGATCCACATCGCGGCGAGCGCGGCGGCGGTCCAGCGCAATCGTCCCCGCGCCGCCGATCCGGCACCGACGTGTAGATTGTGCAGCAGCACCAGCGCGCCGACCGCGAACATGATGCGGAACATCACCGCGAGGCGGAATACGACCAGCTGGCCGGCGTGCGCCGCGGGCAACGACCCGGCGAGCATGTGGAGCGCGGGGTGCAGCAGTTCGACGAACACCAGCGCGGCGAACACCGCGCGCACCGCCCCGCCCGCACCCTCGTTGTGCGCGGCAAACGCGCGGTAGACGAAGAACAGCCAGGCGAGATTGCGCAGGCTTTCGCCGAGCGAGGCGGCGACGCCGTCGACCCCGGTCGCCGCGCCGAGGACGCACCACAGCGAAGTCGCGGCCAGCGCGGTGAGCTCGGCCTCGCCCTCGGGCCGGTCGCCGCGCTTGTGATATCGCCACGCGGCGAGCACCGCGCAAGCGAACCCGCCCGCGAGGAACGCCCAGAAGCCCAGGGCGCTCGCCTCGCTGATTCCGGCGCTCATCGGGCGCCCTCGTGCCACAGCACCACGCGCAGCGTCTGCAGCAGGATCAGGAGGTCGAGGAACGGGGTGTAGTTCTTGGCGTAGTAAAGGTCGTATTCGAGCTTGTGGCGCGAATCCTCGAGGTTGGCGCCGTACGGATAGTTGATCTGCGCCCACCCGGTGATCCCCGGCTTCACCATGTGGCGCTCGGCATAGTACGGCAGCTTGTCCTCGAGGTCGGCGACGAACTCGGGCCGCTCGGGCCGCGGGCCGACGAAGCTCATCTGGCCGGTGAGCACGCTCCACGCCTGCGGCAGCTCGTCGATCCGGAGCTTGCGGATCAGGCGGCCGATGCGGGTGACGCGCGGATCGTTCTCGGCCGCGAATACCGCCTTGCCGTCCGCCTCGGCGTCGCTGCGCATCGAGCGCAGCTTGATCAGGTCGAAGCTTTGCCCGTACAGCCCGACGCGGGTCTGGCGGAAGAATGCGGGACCGGCGCTGTCGAGCTTCACCAGGAACGCGAACAGCGCGATCACCGGCACGGTGAACAGCAGCAGCGCCAGGCTGATGAGGATGTCGAACATGCGCTTGGCCGCGCCCGACACCGCGCGCCCCGACGAGAACCCGTCGGAGAAGATCAGCCAGCTGGGATTGACCGTGTCGAGGTCGACGCGCCCCGTCTCGCGCTCGACGAAAGTCGAGAAGTCGTTGACGTGGACCCCGGCGGTCTTGATCCGCAGCAGGTCCTTGAGCGGCAGCGCGTTGCGCCGCTCCTCGAGCGCGAGGACCACTTCGGCGACGTTGAGCACCTCGACGTGGCGCGTGAGGTTTTCGAGCGCGCTGCGCGGGATCGCCTCCTCGATCACCGGGCGGCTGTCGCTCATCCCGACATACCCGACGATGACGAACCCGCTCTCGGGCCGCTCGCCGAGCTTGCGCAGCCGCGCCGCGCGATTGCCCGAGCCGAGCACCAGGACGCGGCGGCGAAACGCCGCGGCGCCGAGCAGCCCGCCGAGCAGCAGCCGGTTGGCGAACAGCAGGCCGAGCGCGACGAACATCGCGTAGAACAGGTTCGAGCGCCACAGCGTGCGCCCGGGGAGGAGGAAGTAGACCACCGAGAGCGCGATGATCCCGAGGCTTACCGCGACGAGCAGCCGCGCCGCGGCGTAGCGCATCGAGCGCAGCGCTTCGGCGCCGTAGACGCCGACCGCGACCATCGACAGCTCGAGCAACAGCGCGAAGCTGGCCAGTTGCGCCCACCGCGCCGAGACCGCGCCCGCGTCGATCCCGATCTGGCGCGCGCGGATCAGCCAGCCGATCTCGCCCGCGAGCACGAGCAACGCGACGTCGACCAGCCCGAGCAAGAGCACGGCGTGCGGCACATAATGCTTGAACAGCCGGATCATCGCCGCGCCTAAGCTCCCTGGGCCCCGTCGCGCCGCGGGATTGCGGCATTCCGGGGTCTAGGGCCGAGGCGTAAAATGTCGGTAAATTTTACAGTGCCCGAAACCCGGCGTTTACCAAACCTCGCCTAAGCCCCGGCAACCGAGGGAGAGGCGCGTGAAGCTGGTCGTCGACATCACCGAGCGCGCTCTGCTCGCCGCGCTGTTCTATCTGTTCTGCGCGCGGATCGGGTGGGCGCAGCTTCTCGACCCGGTCAACCTCGGCGTCGTCGTCATCGAAATCCTGGGCATCTGGTTCATCTTCACCCGCCGCCCGGGCGACGTGATCCCCGATCCCTATGCGCTGGTCATCGCGCTGCTCGGCACCGCGTTCCCGCTGCTCGCCACGCCCGGCGGCGCGCCGCTCGCGCCGCATTGGGCGGGCGAAGCGCTGATGGCGCTGGGCTTGCCGTTGTCGATCGCCGGGCTGCTCTCGCTCAACCGCAGCTTCGGGCTGGTGGCCGCCAACCGCGGGGTCAAGCGCGGCGGACCGTACAAGCTGATCCGCCACCCGATCTACGCGGGCTACATCCTCGCCCACTGCGGGTTCCTGTCGCAGCACTTCTCGCGCTGGAACCTGGCGGTCTACGCGCTGGGGTGGAGCCTGCTGCTGCTCCGCATCATGGCCGAGGAGAGCTTCCTGGGCCGCGACGAAGCCTATCGCGAATACGCCGGGGGCGTGCGCTACCGCCTCGCCCCCGGCCTGTTCTGACGATCTACTTCTTGTCGATCTTGTCGACCGCGTTCTCGGCGGCATCGCCGACCTTCTGAGCCGCGTTGCCGACATCGTCGGCGGCGGCGGCGATCGCGTTGTCCTTGCTCGCCTCCGACCCCTGGTTCTGCATCAGGAAATAGCCGCCGACGAGCACCGCGAGGATCAGGACGATGGCGATCAGCCAGCCCGACCCGCCGCCGCGCGAATCGCGATCGACGTAAGTGTGCGAGGTGTGGACCTCGCCCGAGGGCGTCTCGACTTCGGTGATGCGTTCTTCGACCATTTTGATATCCCCTTGTTGGTCTGTTGCCGGGGAAACGCGAAGCGCGTCCAGGTGTTCCGCTATCCAGGGTTAATGCGGACTAGCCTTGAGCGAACTCGAACGGGGTGAGCCCGCGTTCGCGCTCGTCGAAGCGGAGCGCGGCGCCGCGCGGCGGGAGCGAGCGCTGCATGCAATCGACGCGGTGGCAGTTGACGCAGCCGGAGCCGATCGGGGTGGCGTCCTCGGCGCGCAACGACATTCCACGCGCAGCGGCGAGCTGGCCGGCGAGCGCAGCATCGACCCCGAGCGCGACGACGAATTCGGCCTGCGCCCCGCCCCGCGCGCCGCTGCCCTGGACCGTGCGCGCGAGCGTGAACCACCGCGCGCCATCCTCGAGCGCGACCTGCTCGGCGGCGATCCGGCCCGAACGCTCAAAAGCGGCGTGCACAGTCCACAGCGGGCAAGTGTCGGCGTGCTCGAGGAACAACGCGCCGCTCGCCCCGGCGAAGCGCTTCGAAACCTGCCCGGCGCGGTCGATCCGCAGCATGAAGAACGGCAAGCCGCGCTGGCCGACGCGTTGCAGCGTCGTCAGCCGATGCGCGAGCTGCTCGAACCCCACCCCGAAACGGCGCTGGAGCACGGGCAAGTCGTACCCGGTCGCCTCGCACGCGCGCAGGAACCGGCCGTAGGGCATGATCAGCGCGGCGGCGAAATAGGCGTAAAGGTGGCGCTGGAACAGGCGCAGCGCGGCGCGGTCGGGCAATTGCGCACCGTCGGCCAGCGCGCGCACCGCGTCGCGCTGTTCGAGCTGGGCGAGCTGCACCGCGATGTGGAAATTGCGGCTCGCCGGATCGAGCATCTCGCTGAGCTGGAGCTGGCGCGCGTGGAGGTCGAGCCGGCGCAAGTGGTCGGGCATCACTTCGCCCGGAAGAATCCGCACGCTCAGCTGGTGGCGCTGGCGCAAGCGCTCGGTCATCGCGACGCCGATGTCTCCCTCGGACAGACGCAGCTCGTCGGCCAGCGTCTCGGCCGCGGCGTCGAGATCGGCGAAGTGATTGCGCCAGCGCTCGATCTCGCGCCGCGCGAGCAGCAACGGGTCGGCGACGTCGCCACCGGGCGTCGCTGCCGCGGCGCCGTCGAACAGCCGGGCGAAGGCGGCGGCGGCTTGCGGCGCGGCGTTGAGCCAGTCGACGATCTCGTCGCGCTCGATCCCCAAGTCGGCAAAGCGCTCGTCGGCGAGACGCCGGCGCAGCCCGTCGACCCCTCCGATCTCGTCGGCAGCGGCGAGGACGCGCGGATCGAAATCGAAGCGTTGCGCCAGCGCCATCAGCAGCCGCACCGAGATCGGCCGCTGGTTGCGCTCGATCAGGTTGAGGTAGCTGGGCGATATGCCGAGCGCGCCGGCCATCGCGGCCTGGGTCAGCCGCTCGCGGCGGCGGATGCGGCGAACGTTGGGTCCGGCGAAGAGCGCGGGATCAGCCATTGTAAACTTTCATACAACGTTGCACGAACAATAGCCCATTTCGCTGCATGAGCACATCAAATTCTGTAAGTTCCGTTACCGCGTTCGACCTCCTCCTGCTAATCGCCGGGCCTGAACATCAACGAGGCCACCATGACGTATTCCAGCGACATCGCCGAAACCGACCAGCTCATCGCCGCATACGACGGCGCGTGGGACGGGATCAGCGCCGAGGCGGTCGCCCGGATGCGCGCGCAGAACCGCTTTCGCACCGGGCTCGACATCGCGCGCTACACCGCCAGGATCATGCGCGACGACATGGCCGCCTACGACGCCGATCCGGCCGCCTACACCCAGTCGCTCGGCTGCTGGCACGGCTTCATCGCCCAGCAGAAGATGATCGCGGTCAAGAAGCACTTCGGCACCACCAAGGGCCGTTACCTCTACCTCTCGGGGTGGATGATCGCCGCGCTGCGCAGCGATTTCGGCCCGCTGCCCGACCAGTCGATGCACGAGAAGACCACCGTCCCCGCGCTGATCGAGGAGCTCTACACGTTCCTCCGCCAGGCCGACGCGCGCGAGCTCAGCCTGCTGTTCCGCGACCTCGACAGGGCCCGCGAGGCGGGCAACGAAGTCGAGGCGGCGCGGCTGCAACAGGCGATCGACAACCACGAGACCCACGTCGTCCCGATCATCGCCGACATCGACGCGGGCTTCGGCAACGCCGAGGCGACCTACCTGCTCGCCAAGAAGATGATCGAGGCGGGCGCCTGCGCGCTCCAGATCGAGAACCAGGTCAGCGACGAAAAGCAGTGCGGGCACCAGGACGGCAAGGTCACCGTTCCGCATGTGGACTTCCTCGCCAAGATCCGCGCCTGCCGCTATGCGTTCCTCGAGCTCGGGGTCGACGACGGGATCATCGTCGCGCGCACCGACAGCCTCGGCGCGGGGCTGACCAAGCAGATCGCGGTCTCGAACGCCCCCGGCGACATCGGCGACCAGTACAACGCGTTCCTCGATTGCGAGGAGATCGACCCCGCGACCGCGCGCAACGGCGACGTGATCCTCAACCGCGACGGCAAGCTGCTGCGGCCCAAGCGGCTGCCCTCGAATCTCTTCCAGTTCCGTCCAGGAACCGGGGCCGACCGCTGCGTGCTCGATTGCATCACCTCGCTCCAGAACGGCGCCGATCTGATCTGGATCGAGACCGAGACGCCGCACATCGAGCAGATCGCGTCGATGGTCGACCGCATCCGCGAGGTCGTCCCCAACGCCAAGCTCGCCTACAACAACTCGCCCAGCTTCAACTGGACGCTCAACTTCCGCCAGCAAGTCTATGATGCGTGGGAGAAAGCGGGAGAGGACATGACGGCTTACGACCGCGCCCGACTGATGAGCGCCGAGTACGATCAGGACGAACTGGCGGCCGAGGCCGACGAGCGCATCCGCACCTTCCAGCGCGACGCCTCGGCCCGCGCGGGCGTGTTCCATCACCTGATCACGCTGCCGACCTATCACACCGCGGCTCTCAGCACCGACAACCTGGCGCGCGAGTACTTCGGCGAGCAGGGCATGCTCGGCTACGTCAAGAACGTCCAGCGCGAGGAGATCCGCCAGGGCATCGCCTGCGTGAAGCACCAGAACATGAGCGGCAGCGACATCGGCGACGACCACAAGGAATATTTCGCCGGCGAGGCCGCGCTCAAGGCCGGTGGCGGCGCCAACACGATGAACCAGTTCGCGGCATAGTGTCTCCTGGGGAGGAGAGCGGCCGCCGGGGTTTGTGACGAGCCCCGGCGGCCGATTACAGGGGCTTGAAGGCGCTCGCCGCGATCAACCTCGCAAGCCCGCTCGGATAAAGCTCGAGTCCGGCGGGCAGCGCGTTCGGATCGAACCATCCTGCCCTGCATGGGCTCGAATCGGATTCGGCGAAGGCCACCGTCTCGCGATCGTAAAGCGAGGCGTCGGCCAGGACGATGCTGGCGGCGAACACGTACTCGTGCCCGATCGCGCCCTCGTGCTCGTACAAGCTCTCCAGCGTTTGCCACGGGCCGGCGATCGTGATCGCGCAGCTGAGCTCCTCGGCGAATTCGCGGATCAA
>DATLDS010000049.1:0-2787 GCA_035525735.1 Novosphingobium sp. | reverse complement strand
TGCGCGGCGCGGTCGCGGCGCGTCGACTGGCCGTCGCCGCGGCCTACGACGAGGCGATGTTCGCCGGAATGTGGGAGCGCGGCCTCAAGCTCGACGATCCCGCCGTGATCGCCGCGACGCTCGCCGAGGCGGGCCTCCCGGCCGAGCTCCTGTCGCTCGCGCAGGACGCCGCGGTCAAGGCCGGGCTCGTCGCCAACACCGAGGCCGTCGTCGCCCGCGGCGTGTTCGGCAGCCCGAGCTTCTTCGTCGGCGACCAGCTCTTCTTCGGCAAGGACCGCTTGCGCGAGGTCGAGGAAGCGGCTTTGGAGACGCCCGCATGACATACCCTCTCCCCAACGCCTCTACCGATCTCACCGGCCGCGTCGCGCTCGTCACCGGCGCGTCGTCGGGGCTGGGCGAGCGGTTCGCGCGGGTGCTCGCATCGTGCGGGGCCAAGGTCGCACTCGGCGCGCGGCGGGTCGAGCGGCTCGAAAAGCTGGCGGGCGAGATCGCGGAGGCCGGGGGCGAGGCGCTGGCGGTGCGGCTCGACATGACCGACGCCGAGGCGATCACCCGCGCGGTCGAGGCCGCCGAGGCGCGCTTCGGCACGGTCGACATCCTGGTCAACAACGCCGGCGTCCCCGACGCGCAGCGCGCGCACAAGATGAGCGTCGAGCTGGTCGATACGGTGATCGGCACCAACTTGCGGGGGCCGTGGCTGTTGTCGTGCGAAGTCGCGCGGCGGCTGATCGCGGCCAAGATGCCGGGGCGGATCGTCAACATCAGCTCGGTCGCGCATTACCGCTACGACGGCGGCGGGGCCGCGCTCTACGCGGTGACCAAGACCGCCATCGCGCGGATGACCGAGGCGCTTGGCGTCGAGTGGGCGCATTACGGGATCAACGTCAACGCGATCGCGCCGGGGATGTTCGTCAGCGAGATGACCGACGGGATGTTCGAGCGGATGGGCGGCAACCCCGCCGAGCGCTTGCCGCGCAAGCGGATCGCGGTGCCCGAGCAGCTCGATTCGACGCTGCTCTACCTCGTCGGCCCGGCCTCGGACGCGGTCACCGGCGCGGTGATCCGCGTCGACGACGGCCAAGCCGCTCGGACCCGCCTGTGAGCGAACCATCGCGCATCCTCGCGCTCGAGGGCATCCACAATTTTCGCGACTATGGTGGCTATGCCGGCGCGGACGGGGCGCGGGTACGCAGCCGGGTGCTGTGGCGCTCAAGCCATCACGCCGAGGCCAGCCCTGCCGACTTGCGCAAGATTCACGACCTCGGCCTTGCGCGGGTGTTCGACCTTCGCGGCGACAGCGAGCGCGAAGCCCATCCGTGCCTGCGCCATCCCGAGTTCGCCGCGGAGGTGGTGTTCGCGCCAGGCGAAACCGCCGGCTTGCGCGCCGCCGCCTTCCACGAGGAAGCCGCCGGTGGGGTGCGCACCGTCGACGACGCGATTTCCGCGATGGTCCGGCTCTACGAGGGCATGGCGTGGCGGCCGGTGCTGGTCGAGACGCTCAAGCTCTATTTCGCCAGCCTCGCGCAAGCCGACGGGCCGCTGTTGCTCCACTGCGTCGCGGGCAAGGACCGTACCGGGCTCGCCGCCGCGCTGACGCATCACGCGCTCGGCGTCCACCCCGACGATGCGATGGCCGATTATCTACTGACCCACCAGGCGGCGAACATCGACGCGCGGATAGCGGCGGGAGCGGGTTCGAGCTTGCGCGCACTCGGCCCGGAAATGAGCGACGACGCAGTGCGCGCGCTGGTCTCAGTGCGGCCCGAGTATCTCGAGACAGCGCTCGGCGCGATTCGCGCGCGACACGGCGCAATCGACGATTACATGGCCGAAGTGCTCGAGGTCACGCCCGACCGCAAGGCGTCGATCCGCGCGCGGCTGCTGAGCTAGTACTCGAGCTTCGGATACCAGTCCGCCCCCCGCCCCGCCGGCGTCAGGTCGAGCATCGTCCACAACGGCGCGGGGTCGGGTGCGCCGCGCGGGTCCTGGCCGGGGTCGGCCATCTCGCCCGACATCTCGCCCATCCAGAACAGCCGCACCGCGTCGCCGTCGCGGCGCAGCACCAGCATCACCGGGTACTCCCAGCCGTTCTTCGGATCGAGCCCGCCGAAGTCGAGCGCGAACTGGTCGCCGCAGGTCTGCCAGAACTTGAGGTTGCGCCAGCCGCGCTCGGCGGCGAACGCCTTCTGCCGCTCGACGCTCGAGCGGCCGAGCACCGCCACCGCGACGGTCTGTTCGAGGTCTTTCGCGTTGGCGTCGAGCGGTCCGAGCAGGTTGGTGCACATCGGGCATGGGCGCGGCCGGTCGGGGCCGTACATCCAGAAGTAGGCCAGCAGCGTGTCGTGCTTGCCGAACAGCTCGGCCAGCCCCACCGGCTCACCGCCGTTGGGGCCGAGGAAACGGTAGTCCCTGGTGATCTCGGGGCCGTCGGGCAACTCGCGCCGCTGCGCGGCGACGCGCGCGATGTGGCGGCGCAACTCGATTTCCTCGGCAAGTAGCGCTTCGCGCGCCTCGGCGTATTCGGCGCTTTCGCCCGCGACTTTCGGCTTGCGCCTGGCGGCGAGCGTGGGGGCGGCGGCGAGTTCGGGCATGGGCGCGCTCCAGCGGCGGGAGGATCGCAAATCAACGCGCCGCAAACGAAAAAGGCTCCGCGAACGGAGCCCTTTTGCGGCGAATGGTGGGCGTAGGAAGGATTGAACTTCCGACCCCCGCGATGTCAACACGGTGCTCTACCACTGAGCTATACGCCCGGCCATTCGGCAGGCCCGCGAGCGGGCCGGGGAGCGC
>DATLDS010000039.1:0-5388 GCA_035525735.1 Novosphingobium sp. | reverse complement strand
TTTCGCGGAAACGGAGCAATGTCGCTAAATGGATTTTAGTGACCCTGTTCGCATTGGGTTTGCCACTGTTTATTAAACTGGCGGTCCATGGACTTTTGTTGGGCGCAGGTTGGATCAGCGCGCTGCAAACGGTTGGCCAAGCTCTCGCGCTAGGCCTCTTGTTCACGCCTACCGCAAGGCATTGGTTAAGTCGTCAGCCGGCGTCAGAAATAGCTACTGACGATTTTGGCGACCTCGCATAGGCCCAATTTGGCGGGCCAGCGGCTAAATTCCAAATGTGCGCTCAGAGCGGTGTGCCCTCGTCGGTCTTGTAAACCTTGAAGTCGCGCTCGCCGAGACCCAGTCCGCCCGCCGCCTCGCGCCACGCCGCCATGTGCGCGCTGGCGCCGTGGGCCTTGAGGGCGGCGCCGTCGCGCCAGGTCTCGCTGATGTGGATCAGCCCGGGATCGAGCAGGTCCTGCGCGAACGCGTAGCTGAGGCAGCCATCCTCCAGGCGCGTCGCGGCGATCATCGTCGCCGCCGCGGCGCGCGCCTTTTCGATGTTCTCCGCCGGCACCCGCACCGTTAACGCTATCAGCAGCATCAGAAGCTCTCCTCGTAGACGCGGTCGATGTCGCCCCCCCACTCGCCGTGGTAAAGCGCGAGCAGCCGCTCGGCCGGCGTCTTGCCGCTGGCGACGATCTCGTGCAGCGGATCGAGGAAGCCGGTCTCGTTGTCCCCGCTCGAATTGACCCGCGCGCGCGCCGCAAGCCCGCCGCGGGCGATGTCGAGCGCTTCGCGGGCGATGTCGCGCAAGATGCCGCCGCCCGGCACCGGCGCGGCGAGGCCGAGCTTGGGCACCGCGATGCGCAGCGCCTCGCGCTCGGCAACCGTCCAGTGCTTGACCAAGTCCCACGCCGCGTCGAGCGCGCCTTGGTCGTAGAGCAGCCCGACCCACAGCGCGGGAAGCGCGCAGATCCGGCTCCACGGGCCCCCGTCGGCGCCGCGCATCTCGAGGAAGCTCTTGAGCCGGACTTCGGGAAACGCGGTCGAGAGGTGGTCGATCCAGTCGGTCGCGCGCGGACGCTCGCCGGGAAGCGCGGCGAGCTTGCCGTCGAGGAAATCGCGGAACGACTGCCCCGCGGCGTCGATATAGCGGCCGTCGCGGAACACGAAGTACATCGGCACGTCGAGCATGTAATCGACATAGCGCTCGTAGCCGAAGCCGTCCTCGAACACGAACGGCAGCATTCCGGTGCGCGCCGGGTCGGTGTCCGACCAGATGTGGCTGCGATAGCTGAGGAAGCCGTTGGGCTTGCCTTCGAGGAACGGCGAGTTGGCGAACAGCGCGGTCGCCAGCGGCTGGAGCGCGAGCCCGACGCGGAATTTCTGCGCCATGTCGGCCTCGCTCGCGTAATCGAGGTTGGTCTGGATCGTGCAGGTGCGCAGCATCATGTCGAGCCCCATCGTCCCGACCGTGGGCATGTGGCGGAGCATGATCGCGTAGCGGCCCTTGGGCATGATCGGCAGCTCTTCGCGCGCCTTGTCGGGCCACAGGCCGAGCCCGAGGAAGCCCTTGCCGGTGCGCTCGCCGATCATCTTGACTTGCGCCAGGTGGCGCCCGGTCTCGGCGCATGTCTGGTGAAGGTTGTCGAGCGGCGCGCCTGACAGCTCGAGCTGGCCGGCCGGCTCGAGGCTGACGGTTCCGTCGGGACCGGCCATGGCGATGACCTTTCCGTCCTCCTCGACCGGCTCCCACCCGAAATCGCTCAGCGCGAGCAGCAGGTCGCGGATGCCGCCGGGCTCGTCGTACGACGGGGCGTGATGGTCGCTTCGGCAGAACACGAACTTCTCGTGCTCGGTGCCGATCCGCCAGTCTTCGCGCGGCTTTTCGCCCTTGATCATCGGCGCGATCAGAGCATCGCGGTGCTCGATCACAGGATCGTTGCGATTCGAAACCGTTCTCGTGCTCATCGTTGCGCCGGTTATGCGAGGGGCCGGAGTTGCGCCAGCGCTAATTGGCCGAACCCCAATCGCCCGCGACCGCCATCCACAGCGCGCAAGCCGCGATCGCCGCGGTCTCGCCGCGCAGGATGCGGGGGCCAAGCGAGATCGCCCGCGCCTGGGGCAGCGCGCGGATCGCGGCGCGTTCGGCCTCGTCGAAGCCGCCCTCGGGGCCGGTCAGCAACGCCGCCGGATCCTGGGAGGTTGCAAAGGCCGTGACGGCGGGGGCTCCGCCCTGCTCGTCGGCGAAGAACAGTGCGCGCTCCTCGGGCCAGGCGGCGAGCAGCGCGTCGAGGCTAATCGGCGCGGCGATCTCGGGCAGCGCGGTGCGCGCGCATTGCTCGGCGGCCTCGACCGTGACCGCGCGGGCGCGGTCGAGATTGAGCTTGTCGGCGACCGCGCGCCGCGTCAGCACCGGCTGGATCCGCCGCACGCCGAGCTCGGTCGCCTTCTCGAGCACGAGATCGAACCGCGGCTTCTTGAGCAGCGCCGCGCACAGCGTGAAATCGGGCACTTGTTCGCGCGTGCGGAGGCGAGCTTCGACCCGCAGCATCACCTCGCGCTTGCCCGTTTCCGCGACCCGCGCCGCCCACTCGCCGGTCAGGTCGTCGCACAGCACCACGGCGCCGCCCGGCGCGACGCGCATGACCTTGCCAAGATAGTGCGCTTGCGGCCCGTCGAGCCCCACAGTCGCCCCCTCGCCGAGCGGACCGGCGACGAACAGCCGCGGGGCGCTGCGCGGTGGCCAGGCGGGGGTCGCGGGCATTGGCGTAGCATAGCGGACGCGATACGGAGCGCCATGCCCGCCGAGATCGTCCCCGACAGCGAACATCGCGGCCTCGTCGCGCGGCTGCCCGAACGATTGCGCGCTTACGCGCTGCTCGCCCGGTTCGACCGGCCGATCGGATGGTGGCTGCTGTTCTGGCCGTGCGCGTGGGGGCTGCTGCTCGCCGGTGGAGGTGACCGTTGGGCGACGATCGCCTGGCTGCTGCTCGGCGCGATCGCGATGCGCGGCGCGGGGTGCGTCTACAACGACATCGTCGATCGCGACCTCGACGCGCAAATCGCGCGCACCGCGGCGCGGCCGGTGGCGAGCGGGGCGGTGACGGTGCGCGCGGCGTGGGGCTGGCTGCTCGCGCTGAGCCTCGTCGGCCTCGTCGTGCTGCTCCATTTGCGCGGGCCAGCGCAAGCGGTGGCGCTCGCCAGCCTCCTGCCCGTCGCGGCTTATCCCTACATGAAGCGGATCACCTGGTGGCCGCAGGCGTGGCTGGGGATCGTGTTCAGCTGGGGGGCGCTGGTCGGGTGGGTCGAGGTCACCGGCGAGCACCTCGCCGTGCTTGCCGCGCTGTACGCGGGGTCGATCGCTTGGGTCGTCGGCTACGACACGATCTACGCGCTCCAGGACCGCGAGGACGACGCGCTGATCGGCGTCCGCTCGAGCGCGCTCCGTCTCGGCGGCCGGGTTCGCGCGGGCGTCGCCGGCTTCTACGCCGCCGCGTTCGCGCTGTGGGCGCTCGCGGTCTGGTTGCTGCGCGAGGACTGGGTGGCGCTGCTGGCGCTGGTCCCCGTCGCCGCGCATCTCGCCTGGCAAGTCGCGACGCTCGACCCGGCGGACGGCGCTGCCGCGCTCGCCAAGTTTCGCAGCAACCGCACCGCCGGGCTGCTGATGGCGGCGGCGTGCTTCGTCGTTGGGAACGCCTGATGTGCAACCTCTACCGGATGACCCGCACGGTCGACGAAGTCGCGGGGCTGTTCGCCGCGGTGGCCGAACTCGGCGGCAACACCGCGGCCGAGGTCTATCCGGGCTATCCTGGCTGGGTCGTCGCCGAGCGACGGTTGCGGGCGATGACCTGGGGCTTTCCGCTGGCGCTGACCGGCAAGCAGGGGCAAAAGCTCAAGTCCAAGCCGATCAACAACGCCCGCGCCGACAAGCTGGGCAGCGCGTTCTGGCGCGACAGCTTCGTCAAGCGGCGCTGCCTGATCCCGGTCAGCGCGTGGGCCGAGGCCGAAGGCGAGAAGGGCCGGATGACCCGAACGTGGTATTCACTCGACGGGGAAGACCCGGCCGCCGTTGCCGGGCTGTGGCGTCCCACCGCGGAATGGGGCGCGGCCTATGCGATGGTGATGGTCGACGGATGCGCGCAGATGGCCGACGTCCACGACCGCATGCCGGTGGTCCTGCGCCGCGACGATTGGCCGCGCTGGACCGACGGCACGCCCGAGGACGCGGCCGCGCTATGCCGTACGTGCGACCTGCCGCTGGGCGTCGAGCGCACCGCCGAGCGCTGGGCGGGCGGCGCGGCGATCGAGCGGCCCGCCGGGCTGCTCTGAGGGGTCGGCGGTCGCGGGCGCCGGAGGACGGGCGAAGCACGGCCAGGTGCGGGTCGGCTCAAGCATAGCTCACCACCTCGAACTCGATCCGGTCCCAGTCGAAGAAATAGAACCGCCGCCCGGGCTCGTAGTCGCCATGGCCGAACGGCGTGAGCCCGTGGGCCACCACCACCGACTCGGCGGCGGCGAGGTCATCGACCTCGATCCCGATGTGGTTGAGCGGGGCGCCCTTCGTGTACGGGCCGCCGCGCCCCTCGTTGGTGTAGATCGCGAGATAGGCCTGCGGCGTGCCGACGTGGATCGTCCATCCGCCCATCTGCGAAGGTCCGCGCCACCGCTCATCCCAGCCGCACAGCGTCTCGAACAGCGCGGCGGAGCGATCGGGGTCGCTGACGGTAATGTTGGCGTGCTCGAGTCGGGCTGCGGCCATTTAGCAAATCTCCTCTGCAAAGCGTTGAATTCGCCTGCCAAGTAACCCTGAGCGAATCATTCGGCTTGCTCCTTGTGCAACCTCAAGCTAACTTGAGGTCAAACAAAAAGTGGGCCGAGGGAGACGACGCGGTGCATCGGGACGATTTGATCAGCATCGGCGCGCTGGCGCGGCGCACGGGGGTCGCGGTTTCCGCGATCCGCTTCTACGAGGCGCGTGGGTTGCTCACTTCGCTGCGCACCGGGGGCAACCAGCGGCGCTTCCTGCGCTCGGACATCCGCCGGATCAGCTTCATCCTGATCGCGCAGAAGCTCGGCCTCGGCCTTACCCAGATCGAGGCCGAGCTCGCCACGCTGCCGCAAGGGCGCACCCCGACGATGACCGACTGGCAGCGGATCAGCCGCTCGATGCGCGGCGCGCTCGACGCCAAGATCCAGCTACTCACCCGGACCAAGCAGAAGCTCGACCAATGCATCGGCTGCGGCTGCCTCAGCCTGGCGCGCTGCCAGCTCTACAATCGCGACGACCGCGCGGCGGGCGGCGGGACGGGGCCAAGGTTCGTGCTCGACAAGGTCGCCTGATCATTCCGCCGCGAGCAGTTCCTCCGCGCCGCCCAGATCGACGCTGACCAGGCGGCTGACGCC
>DATLDS010000052.1:0-2153 GCA_035525735.1 Novosphingobium sp. | reverse complement strand
CCACGCGCGCTTCTGGGTGCCCTATCATTTCTGGCCGATCGGCGGCTGATACACGCCTAGCCGCCGCGCCGCGCGGGCGATATGCTGAGCGGACGATGGACGCACGGACACGCGAGCAGCAGGTCGCCGAGCGCGACGAGGACGCGCGGGGGATCGCCGAGGGCATCACCATGAAGCGCGACCGGCTGCTCGCGTCGCTGACGCTGATCGCCGGGGTCGGCCTGATCGTCGCCCTTCCGTTCGCGCTGCGCGGCGGTGCGGAGTTCTTCATGCCGGTGACCGCGGCGCTGGTGGTCGCGATCGCTTTGGTGCCGCTGCTGGAATGGTTCGAGCGGCGCGGAGTGCCGTCGCGGCTTGCCGCCGGGCTGTGCCTGATCATCTTCATCATGGTCGCGCTGTTCGCGATCGGATCGATCGTCATTCCGGCGACTGACTGGATAGCGCAGGTCCCGCGCCGGATCCCCAAGGTGCGCGAAGCCCTGGAGCCGGTGTTCGACCTGTACAAGAATCTCGACCGGTTCATCGACCGCACGGTGTCGCAGATCGCGGTCAGTCCCGAGCGCACCCGCGCAGTGCGGATCGAGACGCCCAATTCGATGCTCGGCCTGGTGACCAGCTCGGCGCCGCACCTGTTGATCCAGCTGTTCTTCTCGCTGTTGGTGATCTTCTTCTTTCTCGCCGGCTGGACCAGCATGCGCAAGAAGACGATCGTCAGCCGCGGCAGCTTCGAAGGCGCGCTGACCACGGCGCGCGTGATCCAGCAGGTGGTCGACGCGACCTCGACCTATCTCGGCACGATCACGCTGATCAACGTCGGCCTCGGGGCGCTTACCGCGCTCATCCTGTGGTGGCTGGGGATGCCGTCGCCGGTGATGTGGGGCGGTATCGTCGCGGTCGCCAACTACATTCCCTACCTCGGCCCGATCGCGTCGGCGCTGCTGCTCTTCCTCGGCGGGCTGATGACCTATCCCGACGTGGGCAGCGCGCTGCTGCCGCCGGCGGCGTTCGTCAGCCTCCACCTGATCGAAGCCAACTTCCTGACCCCGATGGTGGTCGGCAGACGGCTGACGATCAGCCCGCTGGCGATCCTCGTGTCGTTGTCCTTCTGGGCATGGGTGTGGGGCACGACCGGAGCGCTGCTCGCGGTGCCGCTGCTGATCATCATGAAGACCGTCTTCTCGGCCGCCGGCACGCCGGACATCGCCGGATTCCTGTTCGAGGACGGGACGTTGACCCACGTCGGCGACCCGGACGAGGAGGAAGACGCGGAGCGGCGGGAAATGGAGCCCGCCATGGTTGACACTCCAAAGGGCGCAACCTAGGTCGCCGCGACGCCAAAAACGCGGGTGTAGCTCAGTTGGTTAGAGCGCCGGCCTGTCACGCCGGAGGTCGCGGGTTCGAGTCCCGTCACTCGCGCCACTTTCCACATCGGCGGCAAGTGAATTAGACGCGGAGCCACGATGCCCGCGGACGCCTCAGCATATACTGCGCTCGGCCTCGCGCCCGGCGCCGACTGGGAAGCGGTCCAGCTCGCCTACAAGAAACTGATCGAGCGCTACCATCCCGGCCGCGACCGCGGCGACGCCGCGCGCGCCGCGGAAATCAACCGCGCCTATCGCGAGATCCGCCGCGCCCGCGAGGAGCGGGACCGGCGGGTGTTCGGCCAGGTCGACTTCCTCGCCACCCCGCCGCGGCGCCGGCGGTGGGTCTGGGTCGCGGCGGTGGTGGTGGCAGCGGCGGTCGGTGCTGCGCCGTTCGCGGCGGAGCCGCTCGCCCGCTTCGCGCGCGATTTCTCGCTCGAAAAGGTTGCGCCGCTGGCTGTGGACGACGTCGAAGGAGACCATGCGCCGGACGGCAACATGGCCCGGCCGCTGGCCATCGGCGCCATCGATGGCGCCGTCGGCGATGCATTGCGGATGGCGCGCGGCAGGGACGAGGTCGCGCTGGCGAGCACCAGCCGCGAGTGCCATCGGCAGCTGCGGCTTACGCCCAGCCTCGAGCGGCTCGACCGCTGCGCGGCGTTCGACGACGCCGTGGTGCTGCTTCAGAACCGCGATCCGCTGCGATCTCGGGCCGTTCAGCGAGCTCGCGATCACCGGCCGCCAGCTGAGCGGTGCGGCGACCCTGTCGAGCGATTCGCTGGCGATCGACGA
>DATLDS010000029.1:0-6048 GCA_035525735.1 Novosphingobium sp. | reverse complement strand
CCTCCAAGGCCTGGCAGTGGTCGGACCGGCGGCGTCCTAGGAGGCCCCGGCGGCGCCGGGGAAGACCACCGCGCAATCGCCGTTGTTGAAGGACAGGCACGGGATCGTCCCGCGGAAGCGGAACATCAGCTCCTCGGCCTTGGGTCCGGTGAAGGCGATCTCGATCTTGCCGGTCTTGCCGTTGGCCAACGTCACGTCCGCGGTCATCGCGTTCGCGCCGGCGGGCAGCGTCCCGACGAAGCCGAACGTCCCCGAAACGGACTGGCCCCCGCCGAACTCGGTGAACGTCGGAACGATCCGCCCCTCGACCCGGCGGGTCGCGAAGTCGACGATGACGAGCACCGGGCTGGTGCTGCCGTACCCGTCGACGTCGCCAAAGCCGTTGTAGGTCACGGTTCCGGTGTTCGGCATGTTGGCCGGCAGCGTGGCGACGCCGTAAGCGAAACCGCCGAAAAGATAGAGCAGGCGACCCGATGGAGCAGGCACGGTCCTGGTAAGATACCAGGTCGCGAACCCGGTGTGATTGAGCGGCAATGACTTCACGCCGGGGACCAGCATGGACAGCAGGAAGCTCTTCGCGCCTCCCGGTTCGGCCACCTCCTGGACCGAGAACAGCCCGGTGTCCAAGCTAGCGGAGCCAAGGCGGCTCCATTCGAACTGCGGCAGGAGCAGCTCGTGGACGCCCTCGGCGAGATAGCGGAAGCGGGTGCCGTCGAAGTACTCGGTGACGTCCTGGCGGTCGTTGCCGTTGGGCAGAACGGTGTAGCTCATCTCGTACCCCAGCACCGCGAACTCGCCGACCCGAGCAATTGCCGCAGGGCCGGCGAGTGGCGTCGGGGTCGGCGTGGGCGTCGGGGTGGGAGCGGGCGTTGGCGTGGGGCTCGGTGCGGGCGCCGGGGCGGCAGCGACCGGGGGTGGCGGTGCGGACGAACCGCCGCCGCCGCCGCACGCGGCCAGCATGGCGATCAGCGAGGCCTGGACCAGCTGGCGCGAAATCGATTGTGGCACGGCGCTTCTCCTTGAAAACACTAAAACTCGCCGTGACGATGCCGCCTGGATGTCTGAGTCGGCCATGGAGGGCCGCCGAGGGATCGCCGATGTTTTGCCGATGATTGCGCACAAGCCCGGAATCGCGTGGCTTGTCAGGAACCGTCACCGCCACTGGCGGCTTGCTTTCGACCGGTCGAACCGGAATGGTCGTGCCGTGCGCAGGGTGCGGTTGCCTTTCTGCTCGATCGCCGCCGGGGCCATCGCGGTGGCGGCGCCTTCGCTGCGGGCGCAGGAGGACCCGAATGCCATCGTCGTCACCGGCGAGCGCGTGTCGCGCAAGGCCGCCGAGGCCGATTCGAGCTTGTCGGTGGCGACCGCCGAGACGATCGAAGCGTTGTCGGGCGCGGATCGACTCGAGCAACTGCTGGCGCTGACGCCCAATCTCCAGCTCGGCTCGGGCGGCGAGGGTCCGACGATACGCGGACAGGACACAAACGGCGCGTTGCGCGACATGCCCGCGTTTCTTGGCGGCACGCGTCCGCGCGTAACGCTGCAAGTCGACGGGCGCCCGGTCAGCTACAACGAGCTCGCGTTCGGCGTCACGGGCCTGTGGGACGTCGCTCGCATCGAGGTCTACCGCAGCCCGCAGACGACCACGCAGGGCCGCAACTCGATCGCCGGCGCCATCTTCGTCGAGACCGCCGCGCCCGCGTTCGACTGGGGCGCGCGGGCGCGGCTGATCGAGGGCGACTACGGCACGCACCAAGCGTCGGGCGTGGTGACGGGCCCGATCGTCGCCGATCAGCTCGCGTTCCGCCTGTCAGGCGACCGGCGGCGGAGCCGGACGTCAAGCGTCATGACTTCGACCACCGTGGGCACCAATTACAATCGCGATGCTTACGACGTCCTGCGCCTCAAGTTGCTCGCCACTCCGACAACCCTGCCCGGCGCCAGCCTGACCGCGATCGTCAGCCACAATCGTTCCAAGGCTCCGCAAGTCGAGGGAATCCGCGCGCCGTATCGCGACCGCCGCGATCCGCTGGCGACTTATGGCGTATTCGGGGTCCGGGTCGACGCGCTGACCCTTCGCGGCGAGTACCGCCCGCCGGGACCGTGGAGCGCTGCCGCCTCGGTGAGCCTCGGGGAGGCGGCGATCCGGCGCTTCGCTCCGGCGGGTTTCGGGGAGGCGCGGATCGCCGCGCACGACCGCACCGCTGAGCTGGTCGCGACCTGGGCGCGCAATCCGTCGCTGCGGGTGTTGGCCGGCGTCAACGCGGTCCACGTCGCGCTCGACCAGCGCATCGACCTCACCGCCGCGCTGCTCGGCCGTGGTGCGTTCCGCGACCGTCAGGATTCGCTGGGCCTGTTCGGACAGGCCGAATGGCAAGTCGACGACCGGCTCAAGCTCACCGCCGGGGCGCGCTACCAACGCGACCACCAGCTGCGCACCGGAGCGCTCGGCGTTGGGAGCCTGTCGCCCCTGCCGCTCGCATTCGATCAGCGCTTCGCCGCGCTGCTGCCCAAGTTGTCGCTGAGCTACCAGCCGGCGACCTGGGCTCGCGTGGGGGTGCTGGTCCAGCGCGCCGCCAATCCCGGCGGGGTCACGCTCGACACCCGGCGGCGGATCGCCGACACCTTCGATCCGGAAAGCCTGTGGGCATACGAGGTATTCGCCCGCGTGGCGCTGCCTGGCGGAAAAGCGGACCTTTCGGCCAACCTCTTTCGCTATGCGCTGCGCGATGCCCAGCGCACCATTACCGCGGAGTTCGTGGCACCGGGAGGGATCGTCACCACCGCCGAAGTCGGTAATGCGCCGCGCGCGCGCAGCCGCGGCGCCGAACTCGAACTAAGCTGGCGGCCGACGCCGCGGCTTCAGGTCCGGGCGTCGACCGGCCTGCTACGCACGCGGATCACGCGCACGCTGTCGAGCGCCGATCCGTTGCTGGACAAGGAGTTCCAGCGATCCCCCCACCTCACCGCCGCGATCGCCGCAGACTGGCGCCCGAGTGACGCGCTGCGCTTATCCGCGCAAGCGCGTCACAACTCGGGGTACTTCAGCGAGGACACCAACGACCCGCTGCGCCGCGTTCCCCGCGCCACCGTCGTCGATTTGCGGGGATCGTGGCGGCGCGGGCCGGTGGAGCTCTCGGGCTATGTCCGCAACGTGTTCGACCGCTTCTACCTGACTTACCTGTTCAGCCCGGCGGGCCGCCTGGCGACCGCCGGCGACCCACGCGAGGTCGGCGCAGCGCTCGAACTTCGCTTCTGATCGCCTCTCGCCGAAGCGGCGGCGCGCGGTTAGAGTAGCGGCGTGAACGACTTGCCCTTTCCGCTGGCGCCGTCGTCGCGCCCGGGAGCGATCACGCTCTCGAAGCGCGGCGACTTCCGCCTGGGCGCGGCGTTGATCCGTCCCGCCTTGCGCAGCGTCGTGGGACCGGGCGGGACCGCCAAGGGAGAGCCGCGAGTCATTCAGGTGCTCGTGGCGCTGTCCGACGCGCGCGGCGCGGTGCTGTCGCGCGACGACCTGCTACGCCAGTGCTGGGACGGGCGGATCGTCGGCGACGACGCGGTCAACCGGGCGGTCGCCGAAGTGCGGCGGATCGCCGCGACGACCGACGCCGGCTTCGAGGTCGAGACCGTGCCGCGCGTCGGTTACCACCTCACCGGGGTCGACTGGGACGCGCCACCCGACGAGCGCGCCGGCCGGGCGATGGGCTTGCCGGTCGGGCGAAGGACTATGCTCGCGGGCGGAGTGGCCCTGCTCGGGCTCGCCGCGGGCGGCGCCGCGTGGGTGGTCGCGAGCCGCCGCGACGCTGCGATCGACGCGCTGATCGAGCGCGGGCGGATCGTCCGGGCATCGGGCGCACCGGCGCTGAACGGCAAGCCGCGACGCTGTTTCACCAGGCTCTCGATCGGGATCCCTCGCGCGCCGACGCGTTGGGCTGGCTGGCGACGGTCGCCGATGACGAAGGCGCGGCGCGCGAGGCGGCGCTGCGCGCGGTCGCGCTCGATCCGCGCGAGCCGAACGCCCGCGCGGTCCTCGCGGTCCAGCGCCGCGATCTCGACGACTGGGCTCGTTACGAGGACACGCTGCTGGGTATCGTCGCGGATTCGCCTGACGCCGCGCTGGCGCTCGGTCATCTCACGCTGTTCTATCAGAGCATGGGCCGCTGCCGCGATTCCTGGCGCTGCAACGAGCGTGCCAACCGCATCGAGCCGTTCAACCCGTCGCATCAGGCCCGCCGCGCGCTCAAGCACTGGATCTTCGGGCGGCTCAACGAGGCCGACCAGGTTGCCGATCGCGCGCTTCAGATCTGGCCGCGCAACCCGACGGTGTGGAACGCCCGCCTGATCCTTTATGCCTACACCGATCGCGCTCCGGCAGCGCTGGCCCTGCTGGACGATCCGGCGACGCGGCCGGAGAACTTGACCGAGCCGACCGTGAAGGCATGGCGCAGCGCGCTGACCGCGATCGCCAGTCGCGCTCCGGCCGATATCGCCGCCGCGGTGGCGACCAACTTTCGCGCCGCGACGCTCGCGCCGGGGCTGGCCGCCAACGCGATCATGACGTTCTCCGTGCTAGGCGAGCTCGACGCGGCGTATCGCGTGGCGGATGGACTGCTCAACAACCGGGGTCCGATCGTCCAGCGCTCGCGCACCGGTGCGGGGCGCGATCTCTACTCGGGCCCGGTGTGGGGACGGACCCAGTTCCTGTTCATTCCCGCGACCGCCGCGTTTCGCGCCGACCGCCGCTTTACCGCATTGTGCGAGGCGACGGGCCATATCGACTACTGGCGCAAGCGCGGCGTCTGGCCCGACGATTTCGTGCGCGGGTCGCTGGTGGTGGATAACCCGGCCTAGGCCGGCGTGGAGACCACGGCCGTGGCCTGGATCTCGACCCGGGCGCGCCTTTCCACCAGCCGCGAGACCTCGACCACCGCCATCGCCGGGTAGTGGCGCCCGAGGACCTCGCGATAGGCGCGGCCGATCGGCTTGAGCTTCGCCGCGTAGTCGTCGAGGTCGGTCAGGTACCAGGTCAGCGAGACGAGGTGCTCGGGGCCGGCGCCCGCCTCGGCGAGCACCGCGACCACGTTGGCGAGCGTCTGGCGGACCTGGTCGACCAGGTCGTCGCTCTCGAACGCCTGCGCAGCGTTCCAGCCGATCTGGCCGCCGACGAACACCGTGCGTCCCTCGGCGGCGACCCCGTTGGCGTAGCCGAGCGGCGGCGACCAGCCGGGCGGTTGCAGCACTTCATGCATCGCGGGACTCCTGTCGCAATCGAAAGCGCTGAATCTTGCCCGTCGCGGTCTTGGGCAGCGCGGCGACGAAGCGGACCGAGCGGGGGTACTTGTACGGCGCGATCGTCGCCTTGACGTGGTCCTGGAGAGCCTTGGCGGTCGCGTCGGCGCCTTCGCGCAGCACCACGTGCGCCTCGACGAGCTGGCCGCGGCCTTCATCGGCGACGCCGATCACCGCGCATTCGAGCACCGCGGGATGGCGCAGCAGCGCCGCCTCGACCTCGGGCCCGGCGATGTTGTAGCCGGCCGAGACGATCATGTCGTCCGAGCGCGCGGCGAAGGCCAAGCGGCCGTCGGCGTAGCGGACGAAGCTGTCGCCGGTCAGGTTCCAGCCGCCCTTGACGTAGTCGCGCTGACGCGGGTCGGCGAGGTAGCGGCACCCGGTCGGCCCGCGCACCGCCAGCCGGCCGACCTCGCCGGGGGCAAGCTCGCGCATGTCGTCGTCGACGATGCGCGCCTCGTAGCCCGTCACCGGGCGCCCGGTGCTGCCCGGCGCGGCGTCGCCGACGCGGTTGGTGATGAACACGTGCAGGAGCTCGGTCGCGCCGATCCCGTCGAGGATCGGCTTGCCGGTCCGCGCGGTCCATTCCTCGTAAAGCGGCGCGGGCAGCGTCTCGCCCGCCGAGACCGCGATCCGCAGCGAGGACAGATCGGCGCCCGCGTCGAGCTGGGCGAGCATCGCGCGGTAGCCGGTCGGCGCCAGGAACGCGATCGTCGCGCGGTGCTCGGCGATCAGCGCCGCCCTGTTGGCGGGCGAGGC
>DATLDS010000047.1:0-9905 GCA_035525735.1 Novosphingobium sp. | reverse complement strand
ATCGTCCGCGTTTCGCGCTGGTCCCCCGGCTCGGCGCGCGATGGAACCCGAGCGGCATCGCGCGGGCGGTGCTGCCGCTCGCCCGGCGGCTCCATGCGGACAAGCCGTTCGACGTGATCGACGCGCAGTTCTTCTACCCCGATGGGCCCGCCGCGGCACGGCTGGCGACCGCGTTGGGCCGGCCGCTGAGCATCAAGGCGCGCGGCGCCGACATCCATCTATGGGGCGCGCGCGGCTATGCCCGGCGGCGGATGCTCGACGCGGCGCGCCAAGCCGCGGGGCTGCTCGCGGTGTCCGAAGCGCTCCGCCACGACATGATCGCGCTCGGCATGGACGGCGCGAAGATCGCGGTCCATCCGACCGGGCTCGACCGCTCGGCGTTCCACCCGATCGCGCGCAAGACCGCTCGCGAAGCGTGGCCCGAGCTCGGCCTCGAGCCCGGCGACACGCTGCTCGTCAGCGTCGGCGCGCTGATCGCGCGCAAGGGACAGAAGCTGGCGATCCGCGCGCTCGCCGAGCTGCCGCGCGCATATCTCGCGCTGGTCGGCGCCGGGCCCGACGAACGCGGCTTGCGCGCGCTCGCCGCCGAGCTCGGCGTGGCCGACCGCGTCCGCTTCCTAGGCCGCGTCGCGCACGATTCCCTGCCGCACCTGCTCGCCGCGGCCGACGCGATGGTCCTGCCTTCGTCGAGCGAGGGCCTCGCCAACGCGTGGGTCGAGGCGCTCGCCTGCGGCACGCCGCTGGTGATCGCCAATGCCGGCGCCGCGTGCGACGTGGTGACGGGCGCCGCGGCCGGCCGCATCGTGGCGCGCGATCCCTCAGCGATCGCCGCGGCGGTGCGCGAGCTGGTCGCGCATCCGCCCGCGCCGGACGACGTGGCGAAGTTCGCCGAACGGTTCAGCTGGGAAGCCAACGCCGCAGCGCTGGCGGCGCATTACGAGGCGATCATGGCCTAGCTCGCCCGCGCGGCGCGGTCCTGACGGTCGATGTCGCTCTCGCTCGGCACGAAGCTGCGCGAGGTGACCTTGAGCCAGATCAGGATCGGCGCGGCCATGTAGATCGAGCTGTAAGTGCCGACGAAGATGCCCAGCGTGATCGCCGCGGTGAATCCGAACAGCACCGGCGGCCCCAGGATCAGCAGCGCGACGAGCGTGATCAGCAGCGACAGCGAAGTGACCACGGTGCGCGACAGCGTCTCGTTCACCGACAGGTTGAGCAGCTCGGGCATCGGCATCCGGCGGTACTTCTTGAGGTTCTCGCGAATGCGGTCGTAGACCACGATCGTGTCGTTGAGCGAATAGCCGATCAGCGTCAGCAGCGCAGCGACGATGTTGAGGTCGAACTCCATCCCCGTCAGCGCGAACATCCCCAGCGTCAGCGTCACGTCGTGCGCCAACGCGAACAGCGCGCCGATCCCGAACTGCCACTCGAAGCGAATCCAGATGTAGATCGAGATCGCGATCATCGCGGTGATCAGCGCGGTCAGCCCGGTGCGGTAAAGCTCGCTCGAGACTTTGCCCGAGACCGAATCGACCCCGTCGATCCGCGCCTCGGGATGCGCCGACCGAATCGCCGCGGTGATCTTGCGCGCCATCGTGTCGCTGATCGCGGGATCGCGGTCGGCGCCCGCGGGCAGCTTCATCCGGATCGAGACCTCGTTGGTCTTGCCGTAGCGCTGGATCTGCGGCTCGCCGTAGCCGAGCCCGCCGACCTCGCGGCGCAGCGACGCGACCGGCGCCTCGGAACCTTCGGCGAAGGTCGCGCGGATCATCTGCCCGCCGATGAAATCGACACCGAGGTTGAGCCCCCTGCCGAACACCAGCGCCAGGCTCGCCGCCATCAGCAGCAGGCTGATCGCGTAGAACGGCACCCGCCAGCGCAGAAAGTCGATGTTGGTGTTGTCGGGGACGAGCTTGAGCAGGCGCATGTGATCAGGCCTCAAACGTTGATTTCGCTGGGGCGGGCGCGGCGCAGCCACTGCGCCACCCACATCCGGGTCAGCGTCACCGCGGTGAACACCGAGGTGACGATGCCGATCATCAGCACCACCGCGAAGCCGCGCACCGGTCCCGAGCCGAACACGAACATGAGCACCGCGGCGATGACGTTGGTGATGTTCGCGTCGAAGATCGCGCGGCTCGCTTCCTTGTAGCCGGTCTCGACCGCCTGGACGACCTTGCGTCCGCGGCGCCGCTCCTCGCGTATTCGCTCGTTGATCAGCACGTTGGCGTCGACCGCGGCGCCGACGGTGAGCACGAACCCGGCGATGCCGGGCAGCGTCAGCGACGAATTGATCAGCGCCAGCCCGCCGAGGATCATCAGCACGTTGAGCACCAGCGCGATGCACGCGTAAACTCCGAACCGCCCGTAAGTGACGACGATGAACGCCATCAGCGCGACCATCCCGACGACCATCGCGATCAGCCCCTTGCGGATCGAATCCGCGCCGAGGTCGGGCCCGACGGTGCGTTCCTCGACCACCTTGAGGTCGACCGGCAGCGCGCCCGAGCGAAGCGCGATCGCCAGCTGGTTGGCGGTATCGACGGTGAAGTTGCCCGAAATCTTCGCGCTGCCGCCGAGGATCGGCTCGCTGATGTTGGGCGCCGACAGCACCTTGCCGTCGAGAATGATCGCGAACGGCTTGTTGACGTTGGCAGTGGTCAGCGCGGCGAACTTGGCGCCGCCGTCCTGATTGAAGGTGATCGAGACCACAGGCGCGTTGGTCTGCTCATCGAACGTCTGCTGCGCGTTGGTCAGCTGGTCGCCCTTGATCCCGCCCAGCCGCTTGACCGCGAGCGCCGCCGCGCCGCCGCCTTCGGCCGGATCGGCGTAAGGCACCAGCTGGCTGCCCGGAGGCGCGATGCCTTGCGCGACATCGCTGGGAATCGCGGTCAGGTCGACCAGCTTGAACTCGAGCTTGGCGGTCTTGCCGATCAGATCCTTGAGCGCCTGCGGGTCCTGCTGGCCCGGGGCCTGGACGAGGATGCGATTCTCGCCCGAGCGGATGATCGTCGGCTCGAGCGTGCCGAGCGCGTTGATCCGCCGGTCGATGACGTCCTTGGCGGTGTCCATCGCCTGGTCGATCGCGGCCTCGGCGCCTTCGTTGCTGGGGGTGAGGACGACGCGGTTGCCGTCGACCACCTCGATCGCCCAGTCGCGCTGGCCGGTCGCGACCGAGCCGGTGGTCAGCGGCAGCACCGCCTCGCGCGCCGCGTCGATCTGCGCCGGATCCTCGACCATGAACGACAGCGCGCCGTTCTGGTTGGAGATCTCGCCGATGCGGATGCGCGGCTCGGCCCGGCGCAGCGCGGCGCGGACGGTCTCCTCCATGTTCTCGATCCGCTGGCGCGCGACCTGGCGCGGATCGGCTTCGAGCAGAATCTGGCTACCCCCGGCGAGATCGAGCCCGAGGTTGATCTGCGGATCGGGCAGGCTTTCGGGCCAGGCGAGGCCGGTGGAGCGGACCAGCGAAGGCGCCGCGCACAGCGCGAACACCAGCGTCAGCGTCCAGAGCCAGATGACCTTCCAGCGGGGGAAATCGAGCATTCGGGTTCCGTCGTGTTTGGAGAAGAGGCCGCGCGGTCAGTCGTTCGCGGGAGCGGCGCCGGCGGGTGGGACGATGTCGCCAATCGTCGATTTGACCGCCTTGACCTTGACGCCCTGGCCGAGCTCGAGATCGACGTAATGCTCGTCGACCTTGAGCACCTTGCCGATGAGGCCGCCCGCGGTGACCACCTGATCGCCCTTCTTGATCCCCGCGACCTTGGCCTGGTGCTCCTTCTGGCGGCGCATCTGCGGACGCAGGATCAGCAGCCAGAAGATCACCCCCATCGCGACGAGCGGGAGGAACTGCATCCACGCCGGCGGACCGGAGGGCTGCGCCGCCGTGCTGGCGGCGGCCAAGTAGGAGAGGCTGGAAGTGGACATGGGCCGTTTCGTTGTGACGATCGAGCAAGGCGGCTTATGCCAAGCGCCCGCCCGCTAGCAGCAATGGCCCGACCTGGCAACGCGGGCCGCTTCTTGCCATCGACCGGCCTCGCGCTTATAGGCCCGCGCTTCCATTGGCCGCGGCGCGGGCAATGGCGGTCGGGACGTAGCGCAGCCTGGTAGCGCATCACACTGGGGGTGTGGGGGTCGGAGGTTCGAATCCTCTCGTCCCGACCAATTTTTCCGCGAAGCCTCAGCCGCGAACGACCTCGCCGTCCTCCTTGACGAAGCCTTCTGGTGCCCGTTCGAGCAGCTCGAGAACCGCGTCGGACGGACGACACAGCTTCGCATCCTTCGGCGTCACGACGATCGGGCGATTGACCAGGATCGGGTGTTTGACCATCGCGGCAATCAGCGCTTCGTCCGGGACCGCATCGTCGAGCAGTCCCAGCTCGGCCGCCGGGGTGCCCTTCTCTCGGAGCAGGTCGCGTGGCCGCAGGCCCGTTTGGGCGAGCAGCCGCTCGATCGCTGGACGCGTCCAGCCTGACTTGCGGTACTCGACCACCTCGGGCGAGTAGCCGGCCTGCTCGATCATCGCGAGCGCGTTGCGCGACGTGCCGCAGTCGGGGTTGTGATAGATGGTGACGGGAAACGGCTCGGTCATTGCTCGTCCTTCTGGAACAGCCAAGCGAAAAAGGCGACCGCGGTCAGCGTCCCGGCGATCTGGCCGACGATGAACAGCGGGACTGACCGCAGGGCGATCCCGGCGAAGGTATCGGACAGGCTGCGCGCCACCGTCACCGCGGGATTGGCGAACGAGCTCGAGGCGGTGAACCAATAGGCCGCGGCGATGTAGAGCCCGACCGCGGTAGACGTGAACTGGGGCCGCGTGCGCTGGGTTCCGAAGATCGCCCCGATCAGGCCGAACGTAGCGACCGCTTCGGCGAGGACCTGGCCGGTGCCGTCGCGCGGCTTGGTCGAAACCTGGAACAGAGGCTCGGCGAACATCGCGTGCGCCAGCAACACCCCCAGCACCGCGCCGACGAGTTGCGCGATGACATAGAGCAGCGCGAGCTTCACCGTGGTTTCGCGGCGCAGCCACACGGCAAGTGTGACCGCGGGGTTGAAGTGTGCGCCCGATACCGGGCCGAACACTTCGATCAGGACGATCAGCCCGGCGGCGGTCGCGATCGTGTTGGCAAGCAACGCAACCGCGTCGTTGCCGCCCGAAAGGCGTGCGGCCATGATCCCCGAGCCGACCACGATGGCGAGCAAAAGCGCGGTGCCGACGACTTCGGCGACCAGTTGCCGCAACAGCGTCATCGTTGGCGAATCGTCATTATTCCCGATTTCTCGCAGTCTGCTTGAAGCGCCGCAACCCAAGGCATTCGGAGCGGGCAAACGTTTTTACTTTCCTACTTTGAACTCATCTGGTTCAAAGTGCGCTTCTCGAACCAGGAGCGCCCCCGCCATGCCGCTGTTCGACGCCCTTCTCGGCCCGCTCGCTTCGATCATCGACAAGGTGATCCCCGACAAGGCGGCGCGCGAGCGCGCCAAGCTCGAGCTGGTCAAGCTCGAAGGCAGCCAGGAGCTCGAGGCGATCCAGGCGCGGCTCGCGGCGATCGTCGCCGAGGCGCAGTCGGCCGACCCATGGACCAGCCGGGCCCGACCCAGCTTCCTTTACGTGATGTACGCGATGCTGCTGTTCTCGCTGCCGATGGGCGTGCTCGCCGCGTTTCGCCCCGAAGCCGCGCGCGCCATCGCCGAGGGGATCAATGCCTACCTGGGCGGCCTGCCCGAGCCGCTCTACGCGTTGTTCGGGACGGGCTACCTCGGCTACACCGTGGCGCGGCAATGGGGCAAGGTGAAGGGCGTCGAGCGGTGAACCCGCCCCCGTGCGGTGAGCGATAATTAAGCATTTGCCGATAGGTCGTGATCCTCGACAGGACCGGGGACCGACCTTTGACGACCACTCGACTCGTTTCGCTGACGCTCGCTTCGACGCTGGCGCTCGCGCTCGGCGCCTGCGGGCGCGGCGGCGACGATGAGCTGATCCGCCGGGTGGCGGCCGCCGAAGCCGCCGCCGCGCGCGCCGAAAAGGCGCAGCTCGCCGCCGAAAGCGCCGCCGCGCGCGCCGCGACACCGGCGATGGCCGACGACCTCGACGAGAACGGCGACGAGATCGAAGAACCGGAAGAAGCCGAGTTCGATCCGGATTCGCAGGTCTTCGACAACACCATCGTCAGCCCGCAGCCCCCGCCCCAGACGGTCGTTCAGGGCTGACGCGCAAGCTTGCGCGACGCGCGTGGTCGGTTAAACGCTGACCATGCCCGGCACGGTCTTCGTCCTCAACGGTCCCAACCTCAACCTGCTCGGCCTGCGCGAGCCCGAGATCTACGGGTCGGACACGCTCGACGAGATCGCCGGGCGGCTCGAGGACCGCGCGCGCGAGCTCGGCCTGGGAATCGAGATGCGCCAGTCTAACCACGAGGGCCACCTGGTCGACTGGCTCCACGAAGCGCAAGCCACCGGCGCCAAGGCGGTGCTGCTCAACGCCGGCGGCTTCACTCACACCAGCGTCGCGCTGCACGACGCGGTGCGCGCGATCACCACGCCGGTGATCGAGGTCCACTTGTCGAACCCCCACGCGCGCGAGCGTTTCCGCCACAAGAGCTACATCGCGCAGGTTGCTAAGGGTACGATCGCCGGGTTCGGCGCGCACGGTTATCTGCTGGCTCTCGAGGCCGCGGCGGCGCTGTGAAACCGGCGGGCGGGGCTTGCCCTCGCCGCGCCTCCCGCGCATAGCGCTGGCACCTGAACGGTAGTTTCGCGGGGAAGCAATGGCCGACAAGAGCAACCCGGGTCGCGGCGACGCGATCGACACCGCGCTGGTGCGCGAGCTCGCCGAGATGCTGAGCGAGACCGGGCTGACCGAGATCGAGGTCGAGTTCAACGAACGCAAGATCCGCGTCTCGCGCGCGACGTCCGCCGCGGCGACGCCGCAAGCCTTCGCCGCGCCCGCGCCTGCCCCCGCCCCGGTCGCGGCGGCGGCGCCCGCGGCGGCTCCGGTCGAGCAGGCGGGCTCGGTCAAGTCGCCGATGGTCGGCACCGTCTATCTCTCGGCCGAGCCCGGCTCGGCGCCGTTCGTTAGCATCGGCCAGTCGGTCAAAGAGGGCGACACCCTGCTCATCGTCGAGGCGATGAAAGTGATGAACGCGATCACCGCGCCCAACCCGGGCACGGTCAAGGCGATCCTCGTCGAGAACGCGCAGCCGGTCGAATACGACCAGCCGCTGGTCGTGGTCGTCTGAGGGCGGGGATCCAATGCCGATCACCCGCCTGCTGATCGCCAATCGCGGCGAGATCGCGCTGCGCATCCACCGCGCCGCGCACGAGATGGGGATCGAGACGGTCGCGGTCCATTCGACCGCCGACGCCGACGCGATGCACGTGCGCCTCGCCGATCACGCGGTGTGCATCGGCCCGCCGCCCGCGCGCGACAGCTACCTCAACGTCGCCGCGATCATCTCGGCCGCCGAGATTACCCACGCCGACGCGATCCACCCCGGTTACGGCTTCCTTTCCGAAAACGCCCAGTTCGCCGAGATCGTCGAGGCGCATAACATCTGCTTCGTCGGGCCCAAGCCCGAGCACATCCGCACGATGGGCGACAAGGTCGAGGCCAAGCGCACCGCGGGCGCGCTCGGGTTGCCGCTGGTGCCGGGCTCGGACGGGGCGATCGAGGATGTCGCCGAGGCGGCGAAGATCGCCGACGAAATCGGCTATCCGGTGATCATCAAGGCGGCGTCGGGCGGCGGCGGCCGGGGCATGAAGGTCTGCACCGGCCCCGACGACCTCGAGACGCTGATGAGCCAAGCGGGCTCGGAGGCCAAGGCGGCGTTCGGCGACGCCACCGTCTATCTCGAGAAATACCTCGGCAACCCGCGCCATATCGAGTTCCAGGTGTTCGGCGACGGCAAGGGCAACGCGATCCACCTCGGCGAGCGCGATTGCTCGCTCCAGCGGCGCCATCAGAAAGTGCTCGAGGAAGCGCCCTCGCCGGTGATCTCGGCCGACGAGCGCGCGCGGATGGGCGGGATCGTCGCCCGGGCGATGGCCGACATGAGCTATCGCGGCGCGGGAACGATCGAGTTCCTGTGGGAGAACGGCGAGTTCTACTTCATCGAGATGAATACCCGGCTCCAGGTCGAGCACCCGGTGACCGAGGCGGTGACCGGAGTCGACCTGGTGCGCGAGCAGATCCGCATCGCCGATGGCAAGCCGCTGTCGGTTTCGCAAACCGACATCGAGATCAAGGGCCACGCGATCGAGTGCCGGATCAACGCCGAGGACCCGTTCACTTTCGCCCCCTCGCCCGGGCTGGTAACCAGCTATCACGCCGCGGGAGGCATGCACGTCCGCGTCGATTCGGGGCTTTACGCGGGCTACCGCATCCCGCCGTACTACGATTCGATGATCGCCAAGCTGATCGTCTACGGCCGCACCCGCGAAGGCTGCATCATGCGCCTGCGCCGCGCGCTCGAGGAAATGGTGATCGAGGGGGTCAAGACCTCGATCCCGCTGCACCGCAAATTGCTCACCGAGCCCGACATCCTCAACGGCGACTATTCGATCAAGTGGCTCGAGGAGTGGCTGGCGGAAGGCGGCGGAGTTTCGCCCAAGCCGTGATTCTCGCGCCCGATCCGGCGCGCCTCAATCGTGCTGGAGAGCCTCGGACAAGGCATTGCGCACTTCCATGAGGCGCGCGTCGAGATCGCGCGACAGCGCGGCGGGGCGCGCAAGCTCCTCTCCGTGCCGCTCGGGCGCCAGCCCCGAAGCGATCGGAACCGCGCTGCCGCCGGCTCCCCCCTTCCCGCCCAGCGCCTGCCTCGCGCCGCGGATGGTGAAGCCTTCGCGGTAGAGCAGGCGGTTGATCTCGGCGATCAGGCGAACGTCCTCGGCGCGGTAGTAGCGCCGCCCGCCGGCGCGCTTGAGCGGCCGGAGCATCGGGAACTGCTCTTCCCAATAGCGCAGCACGTGCTGCTTGACCCCGAACGCCTGGGCGACTTCGCCGATCGTGCGGAAGGCCTCGGGGGTCTTGCCGTCGGCGAAATCCAGGGGAGCCTGAGAGCTCATCCCGCGGCGCAGATGCGGTCCTTGAGCATCTTGCTGGCGCGGAACGTGAGCACGCGGCGCGGGGTGATCGGCACTTCGACGCCGGTCTTGGGGTTGCGGCCGACGCGTTCGGCCTTGTCGCGCAACAGGAACGTGCCGAAGCCCGAGATCTTGACGTTGGAGCCGTCGGACAGCGCCTCGCACATGTGGCGCAGGATCGCTTCGACCATCGTCAGCGCATCGGCGCGCGACAAGCCGATCTTGCGGTTGAGCGATTCAGCCAAGTCGGCGCGCGTCAATGTACCGACGGAACGCATGTTCACCGTCTCCCCTCCATCGACCCCGAGTCGAAACATAATCAAAATTGACCTAATGGCAATCCAAAGCCTTGGCGGGACTAGGAAATTGGCAGGCGATTGGGGATAAAGTCCCGTTGCGGGACGGTGAGACCGGGTCCTAGACCCGCGCCAGGCTCGCGCCCCAGGTGAAACCGCCGCCCATCGCCTCGAACATTACGAGGTCGCCGGGCTTGATCCGCCCGTCGCGCACCGCCTCGTCGTAGGCCAGCGGGACCGACGCGGCCGAGGTGTTGGCGTGGTGATCGACAGTCACGATGACCTTTTCGGCGGGCAGTCCGAGCTTGCGCGCGGTGGCGTCGAGAATCCGCGCGTTGGCCTGATGCGGCACCACCCAGTCGAGGTCCTCGGCGGTGTAGCCCGCGTGATCGAGCACGTCGCGGAGCACCTGGGCGAGGTTGACCACCGCGTGGCGGAACACTTCCTTGCCCTTCATCCTGAGCTTGCCGACGGTGCCCGTGGTCGACGGGCCGCCGTCGACGTAGAGCAACTCATTATGCTTGCCGT
>DATLDS010000023.1:0-8086 GCA_035525735.1 Novosphingobium sp. | reverse complement strand
CCACACCACCAGCGTCTTGGGATCGGCGAGCGCGTAGCCGTATTCGAAGCCGAGCACGCCGAACTCCGAGAGCGTGCTGTCGAGCACCTCGAAGCGCCCGTGCGGGACCGACCACAACGGCACGAACTTCTTCTCGGTGGTCTGATCGACCCACACCGCATGGCGCTGGCTGAACGTGCCGCGGCCCGAATCCTGGCCCGACAGCCGCACTCCGAAGCCTTCGGAGATGAGGCTGCCGAACGCCAGTGCCTCGGCGGTCGCCCAGTCGAACCCAGTGCCCGCGGCGAACATCTCGCGCTTGGCGTCGATCACCCGGGCGAGCGTCTTGTGGATCGTCAGCGTCGGCGGGACCGTGGTCAGCGTGCGGCCGAGGCTGTCGAACAGCTTGGCCTCGATCCCCGTGGCGACATTGCGGCGAGAGCCGACCGGGTCCGCGGGCTTGTTGAGCCCGCTCCAGCGCCCGGCGAACCAGTCGGCCTCGTTCGGCTTGTAGCTCTTGGCGCCGGCGAACTCCTCCTCGAGGTGCGCGACGAACGCGGCGGCGGTCTCGTCGGGAAAGCCGGGCTCGATCACCTTGGCCTCGATCAGCCGCGCGGCGTAGACCTCGCTGACCTTGGGGTGCTGGCGGATCGCGGCATACATCAGCGGCTGGGTGAAGCTCGGCTCGTCGCCCTCGTTGTGGCCGAAGCGGCGATAGCACCACATGTCGATCACCACGTCGCGCTTGAACTTCTGGCGAAAGTCGATCGCGAGCTTGCAGGCGAAGGTCACCGCCTCGGGATCGTCGCCGTTGACGTGGAGGATCGGCGCCATCACCCCCTTGGCGACGTCCGAGGGGTACGGCGACGAGCGCGCGAACTGCGGGCTGGTGGTGAAGCCGATCTGGTTGTTGATGACGAAGTGGATCGCGCCGCCGGTGTTGTAGCCGCGCACGCCGGAAAAGCCGAAGCACTCCCACACGATGCCCTGGCCGGCGAACGCAGCGTCGCCGTGGATCAGCACCGGCAAGACCTGCTCGTGCCGAACGACGTCGTCGCGCATCACTTGCGTCGCGCGGGCCTTGCCGAGCACGACCGGGTCGACCGCCTCGAGGTGGCTGGGGTTGGGGACCAGGCTCATGTGGACCTTGATCCCGTCGAACTCGCGGTCGGTCGAGGTGCCGAGATGGTACTTGACGTCGCCCGAACCGCCGACGTCCTCGGGGTTGGCGCTGCCGCCCGAGAACTCGTGGAAGATCACGCGATACGGCTTGGCCATGACGTTGGCGAGGACGTTGAGCCGGCCGCGGTGGGCCATCCCGTAAACGATCTCCTTCACGCCCAGCGCGCCGCCGTACTTGATCACCGCCTCGAGCGCGGGGATCATCGCCTCGCCCCCGTCGAGCCCGAAGCGCTTGGTCCCAACGTACTTCTTGCCGAGGAACTTCTCGTACTGCTCGCCGCGGATCACCGCCGCGAGGATCGCCTGCTTGCCCTCGGGGGTGAAGTCGATCGTCTTGTCGGCGCCTTCCATCCGCTCCTGGAGGAAGCGCCGTTCCTCGACGTCGGCGATGTGCATGTATTCGAGGCCGACCTTGCCGCAGTAGTTGGCGCGCAGGATGCCGACGAGCTCGCGCACGGTGCACCATTGGAGCCCCAGCGCGCCGCCCAGATAGACCTGCTTGTCGAGCGCGGCGCCTTCGAAGCCGTGGTATTCGGGGGTGAGGTCGGCGGGCAGCTGGCGCTGGGTCAGGCCGAGCGGATCGAGATCGGCGGCGAGGTGCCCGCGCACGCGATACGTGCGGATCAGCATCATCGCGCGGATGCTGTCCCCGGCGGCCTGTTCGATCGACGCCGCGTCGGACTTACCCCCGCCCGTGCTCGCCGCCGCCTTGACCGCCAGCTCCATCGCGGTGGGATCGAGCGCGGCGGTGAGGTCGTCGTCGGGCGCGTTGTCACGCCAGTTCGCGCGGCCCCAGCTCGGCCCCGCCTGCGGCTCGTCCGGCTCCATCGCGGGAAGGAAGAATTGCGGTTCTTGACCCATTATCGTTCTGCCGTTTGGCCGCGCGAGCGCATGAGGAAGTCGCGCTATTGCGCGAGCGCGATCACACCTTCTCCTTAAGCATCGCCGCCAGAGTGGTTCCCAATTCGCTCGGGCTGGGCGAGACGCGAATGCCGGCGGCTTCCAGCGCCGCGATCTTGTCGTCGGCGCCGCCCTTGCCGCCCGAGACGATCGCCCCCGCATGGCCCATGCGGCGCCCCGGCGGCGCGGTGCGCCCGGCGATGAAGCCGACCATCGGCTTGGCCCGGCCGCGGCGCGCCTCGTCCTTGATGAACTGCGCGGCGTCCTCCTCGGCACTGCCGCCGATCTCGCCGATCATGATGATCGACCGGGTCGCCTCGTCGGCGAGGAACAGCTCGAGCACGTCGATGAAGTTGGTGCCGTTGACCGGATCGCCGCCGATGCCGACTGCGGTCGACTGGCCGAGCCCGGCCATCGTCGTCTGGTGGACCGCCTCGTACGTCAGCGTGCCGGAGCGGCTGACCACGCCGACCGTGCCCTTTTGGAAGATCTGGCCGGGCATGATCCCGATCTTGCACTCGTCGGGGGTCAGCACGCCGGGGCAGTTGGGCCCGATCAGCCGCGACTTGCTCCCCGACAGCGCGCGTTTGACGCGGACCATGTCGAGCACCGGGATGCCCTCGGTGATCGTGACGATCAGCTCGATTCCGGCGTCGATCGCTTCGAGGATGGAATCCGCGGCGAACGGCGGCGGCACGTAGATGCAGCTCGCGGTCGCACCGGTCGCGGCCTTGGCCTCGGCGACGGTATCGAACACCGGCAGCCCAATATGTGTCTCGCCGCCTTTGCCGGGGGTGACGCCGGCGACCATCTGGGTGCCGTAAGCGAGCGCCTGCTCGGTGTGGAAGGTGCCGGTCGCTCCGGTCATCCCCTGGGTGATGACCTTGGTGTGCTTGTCGACGAGGATGGACATTTCGAGGCGACCTAGTTCTGGAGGACCGCGAGCTGGAAAGCACCAGCGTTGTAGACCGCGGGAAGGGCATAGACCTTGAGGGGCTTGGCGTCGGCCACCGTCACAGTCCACTCCGGAGTATAGTATTTCTTGGCCTTGCCGTTCTTGTCGAACTGCTTGGCGGCGTTGCCGGGAGGACCGATCAGCTTGGTTAAGGCCGCCTGGACCGCCGCCATGTCGGCTCCGCCCTGCGGCGCGAACATGAAGCTGCACTGCGGCTTCTTGTTGAAGAAGATGCCGTTGGCCATTCGCAGCGTGGCGTCCGCCGCGTTCCATCCGCCAACATCGACCGGCGGCTTGAACGGCATCATCTCGGCGCGGTAGGCGAACGCCCAATCGCTCGCCGCCGCCGCCCGCTCGACCTTCGCGCGGTCGAAGCCCGTCTCGACGCAGAGGCCGACGAAGGCCGCGACGCCGTCGGTCAGCGAGTGCGTCCCGGCGGTCAGCTTGACTGGCGCCGAGCCGGGGAACGTCAGTTCCGTCGAACGGCCCACGCTGTCGACCCACGGCCCGGCGGCCACCGGGGCGGATGCGACCAATGCGGCAAACGCAACGAAAGCCCTCACGCCAGTCCCCCGTCGATGCCCTTGCACGCCTCGAGCAGTTCCTTGACCGCGTCGACGCTGACTTGGAGGTAGCCCTTGGCCTCGTCGTCGAGCTCGATCTCGATGACCTTCTCTACCCCGCCCGCGCCGATCAGCACGGGGACGCCGACGTAGAGGTCCTTCAGCCCGTACTCGCCCTGGACCCACGCGGCCGAGGGGAGGATGCGCTTCTGGTCCTTGAGGAACGCCTCGGCCATCGCGATTCCGCTCGCGGCGGGGGCGTAATAGGCCGATCCGGTCTTGAGCAGCGCGACGATCTCGCCGCCGCCGCCGCGGGTGCGCTGGACGATGGCGTCGATCCGCTCCTTGGTCGACAGCCCCATCTTGATGAGGTCGGGCACCGGGATGCCGTTGACCGTCGAATAGGCGGGGACCGGGACCATCGTGTCGCCGTGGCCGCCGAGCACGAAGGTGTTGACGTCGCGCACCGAGACCTGGAACTCGTCGGCGATGAAGTGGCTGAAGCGCGCCGAATCGAGCACGCCGGCCATGCCGACCACCATGTTGTGCGGCAGCCCCGAATACTCGCGCAGAGCCCAGACCATCGCGTCGAGCGGGTTGGTGATGCAGATGACGAACGCGTTCGGGGCGTGGCTCTTGATCCCCGCGCCGACCGCCTGCATCACCTTGAGGTTGATGCCCAACAGGTCGTCGCGGCTCATCCCGGGCTTCCTCGGAACGCCCGCGGTGACGATGATGACATCGGCCCCGGCGATGTCGGCGTAGTCGTTGGTCCCGGTGATCTTGGCGTCGAAGCCCTCGACCGGGCCGCACTGCGAGAGGTCGAGCGCCTTGCCCTGCGGCACGCCTTCGACCACGTCGAACAGCACGATGTCGCCGAGCTCCTTCTGCGCGGCGAGGTGGGCGAGCGTGCCGCCGATGTTCCCGGCGCCGATCAGCGCGATCTTCCTGCGTGCCATGCCTTGCCCCTTCCCGAACGCGGGTCAGACGCTGCGAAAGGGCATGCCATGCCGACCCGCGAGAGGGATGGCGCCCGGCGAACCGGGCTGCCCTAAGCCGGGGGGAGGGGGTTGGCAACCGGGAAAAGCCCGGCGCTGCTCAAGCTTCAATGATAATGGTTCGCAGTAGCGAGAACCGCGGTCAGGCGGTCAGGCGATGCCCGCTTTCGCCTTCCTGCGCGAGCAACATCGCCGCGAGGTAATCGGGCACCGCGCGGCTGAAGTAATAACCCTGGCCGAGCGTGCACCCCGCCGCGCGCACCGCGCGGACCTGGTCGACCGTCTCGAGCCCCTCGGCGACGATCTCCATCTCGAGCGTGATCGCCATCTCGGCCACCGCGCGGATGATCGCATCGCTCTTCTTGCCCGCGTTGATCCCCGAGACGAAGCTCTTGTCGATCTTGATCTTGCCGAACGGATACTTGTGGAGGTAGCCGAGCGACGAATAGCCGGTGCCGAAATCGTCGAGCGCGAAGCGCACCCCCGCCTCGGCGAGCTGGGCCATGAACAAGTCGGTGGTGTGGTCGGCCTCGAGGAACACGCTCTCGGTCACCTCGAGCTCGAGCCGCGAGGGGTCGAGCCCCGCCTCGCGGATCGCCGTGAGGATTCCCATCGCCGCGCCCGGCGCGCGAATCTGCATCGGCGAGAGGTTGACCGCCAGGGTGACGTCGGCCGGCCATTGCGCCGCGGCCTTGGCGGCTTGCGCGGTGATCCAGTTGCCCAGCGTGATGATCACCCCGGTCTCCTCGGCGACCGGGATGAACTCGTCGGGCTTCAATTCGCCCTTCTCGGGGTGGAACCAGCGGACCAGCGCCTCGAAGCTGCGAATCCGGCCCGAGGCGAGGTCGACGATCGGCTGGAAGAAAATCGACAGCTCCTCCTTCTGGATCGCCTGGCGCAGCTCGGCCTCGATTTCGCGCCGGCGCACCAGCGCGCGGGTCATCGACGGGTCGAAGAAGCTGAAGCGGTTCCGCCCGTCGACCTTGCTGCGGTAGAGCGCGAGGTCGGCGCCCTGCATCAGCGCGTCGAGGTCGTGGCCGTCGTCGGGCATGCAGGCGATGCCCATCGAGCTGCGGATCTCGAGCCGGTCGCCGTCGATCCGGATCGGGCGGCAGATCTCCTCGAGCAGCCCCGCGGCGAGCACTTCGAGCGCCGGGCGCCCGTCGGTTTCGCAGGCGATGATGAACTCGTCGCCGCCGAACCGGGCGATCGTCGCGTCGGCCGGGCACCGCGTGCGCAGCCGCGTCGCGATCTCCGACAGCACGCGGTCGCCGACCGGGTGGCCGAGCGTGTCGTTGACTTCCTTGAAACGGTCGAGGTCGAGCCAGAACAGCGCCAGCTTGCGTCCCGGCGCGAGCCGCATCAGCCGCTCGACGAGGTGATGGTTGAGGCCGGCGCGGTTGTTGAGCCCGGTGACCACGTCGGTCCGCGCGAGCAGCTGCATCTTCTCGGCGAGGCGGGCGTTGGTCTCGGCCGAACTGACCGAATCGCGCAGCACCCTGAAGGTGATCATGATGATCGAGACCATCGCCGGGATCAGCAGCGCCATCGAGGCGGCGAGCACGAGATAGGCCACGCTGCCCTCGGCGATCAGCGCCACCACCGGCGGAAGGATCGCGAACAGTAGCTGGCCGATGGCGATCAGCGGCCGCCCGGCGTTGCGCGCCGAGATGCCGACGCCATAGCCGATCGCGTTGGCGAGCATCAGCGTCTGGACTTTGGCGTCGACCGCGAAGCGTACCGTCAGCGCGGCGATCAGCCCGAGCACGAACGCATAGCTCCACGCGCCGACTTCGTAAGCGAGCTCGAGCTTGCGGGTCGGGTGCGCATCGGTGCGGCGGTGCAGCCACACCGCGGTGACGACGCGGATCGTGGCGATCACCGCGAGCATCAGCGTCGCCTCGACGATCGCCGGCTCGCGCGAGATCACCGCCGCGGCGACGCTCGTGCCCACCCCGCACAGCGCACCGATCGCGAGACTCGAAGGGTGCGTATAGAGCGAGGCGACCAGGGTCTGGCGGACCCGGTCGTTCAGCGCATTGGTGCCGAACAAAACCTGCAATATGGAGCGCAAACGATTGATTGGGCGGACTCCGGCCTCGCGAAGTCGCCATCCTTAGTCGAGGATAGTCACCGTAAGGTTAAGGGTGACCGCGTCGCGCGGCGCGCGATGCGGGGTCCGATGGTTAACCCGCGGGAAGGAAACCGGGCGCGTCGGCGGCAAGCTCGAACCGCCCGCTGAGCTCGAGCGCGAGCTTGCGGTCGAGCGTGCGCGTCACCGCCAGCCACCAGCGATAGCCCTCGCGCTCGCCCGCGAAGAACGCGGCTTCGGCGCGCGCCTGCGCGTGGCGCGCGGCACCCAGGCCGTGCTCGGCGAACAGGCGCAGCGCGGCGCGCAGCAAGGCGTCGCCGTCGCCGTCCGAATCGTCGTCGTTGGCCGCGTTCGGGTCGCGGACCGGGCGTGCGATCAGGCGGGCGAGCGGAGCGGCCGCGGGCACGGCGGGCGAGGGCTTGGACATAGGGGGACGCGACTCCGGCAAGGCGAGCCCCCGCTTTGGCGCGCGACGCGCTAACATTCGGTCGGCAGACATGGTTTTGCGCGGTTAACCACGCCTCGCCGGGGCCAGCTCAGCCCTTGGGTTGCACGATCCAGCGGCCGCTGTTGCGGTATTCGGGGCGGATGCCCGAGGCCGCCGGCAGCGTGTCGACCGGCGCCGCCGCCGCGTTCGGCGCGGCGACGGCAGCGGGCCGGCTCGCGGCGTATCCGCGCGCTTCGACATAGGCCGCGAGCGGGTCGCGCGGCACGAAGGCGGTCACCGCGCGCGGATGCGGGGCGGGGATCGGCTCGCCGCCGCGATAGGCGTCGGCGAACGCCCCGGGCGCGCCGCCGGCCCCGCGCGGGCGGTAGAACAAGTGCGCGCCGATCGCGCCGACGGGCGCGAGCCGGTCGGCCCACGCCGGATGGACCGCGCCGGTGTGGTAATGCGTCGCGAGGCCGACCGGCGCGTAAACCTCGCCCGCCAGCGCCGCTTCGGCGACATCGCGCGCGCGCAGCCACCAGATCCGCGCCGGGGCGCGCGCCATCGATCCGTCGCAAGCGAAGCTGAACTGGCAGCCGGGCCGCTCGGAGCCCTGGTAGACCACGCCGCACACGCTGTTCGGCCAGGCCGGGTGCGCGACGCGGTTAAGCACGACTTGCGCGACCGCGCGCTGCCCGGCGTCGGGCTCGGTCGCAGCCTCGTAATAGACCGCGGCGGTGAGGCACTGGAGTGCGCGCAGGCGATCCTGCGCGGTGCCGGCGAGGAACGTCGGGCGCGCAATCGAATCGCCGAGCATCGCGTCGAGCGGAGCAGTGGGCTCGCGCGGCGCCTGGCCGGTGGCGACCGCCACCACGCCGCTGTCGGGGGCGAGGTAGTAGAACGCCGATCCGGGAAAATTCTCGCCGGGGGTTTCGAACGGCTGGAGCGCCGGCGCTGAGGCGCGCGCGGTCGCGGGCTCGTTCAGCGCGA
>DATLDS010000008.1:0-4760 GCA_035525735.1 Novosphingobium sp. | reverse complement strand
GCAGCGTGTCGCGGTCGCCGGCCTCGGGCTGCGCGACGAGCACCATCAGCGGGGCTTGTTTCGGGCCGGCGGGGGGAACGCGCAGCGCGAGTCCGGCCGGATCGAGGCTCGGCTCGGTCAGCCACCAGTCGGCGAATTGTGCCAAATCGTTCGGCCAGCGCGCGCGGTCGCCGCCGATCCGGGCGATCGGGGGCGGGAACGCAACTTCGGCCTGGACCGGGGCGGCCGGCTCGATTGCGGTTGCCGGCTTGCGCGCGGTCTCGAGCCAATTGCGCGGGGCGTCGGCGAACGCCATGTCGACCCCCGCCTCACGCCACCACGCTTGCGACGCGGCCAGCGCGGCTTCCCACTCGTCGTCGCGCGCCGCATCCATAGCTCGCCCCTTGACCTCGCGGGGTGCAGCAATCAAGGCTCACCACCGATTTGTTGCGGGGTGAGACGCCATGAGCGAACGCGAGTCGATGCCGTATGACGTGGTGATCGTCGGCGGCGGCCCCGCCGGCCTCGCCGCCGCGATCCGCCTCAAGCAGGTCAACCCCGAGCTGACCTGCTGCATCCTCGAGAAGGGCTCGGAGATCGGCGCGCACATTCTCTCGGGCGCGGTGGTCGATCCGCGCGCGCTCGACGAGCTGCTGCCGAACTGGGTCGACGACGGCTGCCCGATGGCGGAAGTCCCGGTGACCGACAACCTCCACTGGAACATGACCAAGACCGGCAGCTACGCGATCCCCGAATGGGCGATGCCGCCGTTCCTCTCGAACGAGGGCAATTACACCGGGTCGCTCGGCAACTTGTGCCGCTGGCTCGCGGGCAAGGCCGAGGAGCTCGGCGTCGAGATCTTCCCCGGCTTCCCCGCGTCCGAAATCCTGTTCGACGAAAACGACCGAGTGATGGGCGTCGCGACGCAGGACATGGGCGTCGCACGCGATGGCTCGCACAAGTCCGACTTCCAGCCGGGGATGGAGCTCCACGCCAAGTACACGCTGTTCGCCGAAGGCGCACGCGGGCACCTGACCAAGCGGCTCAAGGGCAAGTTCGACCTCGAGAAGCACTGCCAGCCGCAAGTCTACGGTCTCGGGATCAAGGAAGTGTGGGACATCGATCCCGCCAAGCACTTCCCCGGCCGCGTGCTTCACACCCAGGGCTGGCCGCTGACCGAAAGCGACAGCTGGGGCGGCGGGTTCCTCTACCACCAGGCCGAGAACCAGGTTGCGATCGGCTTCGTCGTCGCGCTCGATTACAAGAATCCCTACGTCTATCCGTTCGAGGAATTCCAGCGCTGGAAGCAGCACCCCTCGATCCGCCCGTTGCTCGAAGGCGGGCGCCGCGTCGCTTACGGCGCGCGCGCGATCAACGAGGGCGGGTGGCAGTCGGTGCCCAAGCTGGCGTTCCCCGGCGGCGCGCTGATCGGGTGCAGCGCCGGCTTCGTCAACGTGCCGCGGATCAAGGGCAGCCACACCGCGATGAAAAGCGCGATGCTCGCCGCCGAAAGCGTCGCCAGGGCGATCGCAAGCGGCGCCGAGCGGACCGAGCTGATGGACTACGACGCCGCGGTGCGCTCGAGCTGGATCGCCAAGGAGCTGAAGCTCGTTCAGAACGCGCAGCCGCTGGTCGGCAAGTTCGGCAACGAGCTCGGCACCGCGCTCGCGGGCATCGACATGTGGATGCGCGTCGCAAAAATCGGGCTGCCGGTGGCGATGAAGCATCACTGGGACAGCGAGGCGACGATGCGCGCCGACCTGTTCCGTCCGATCCAGTACCCCAAGCCCGACGGGGTGATCAGCTTCGACCGTTTGAGCTCGGTGTTTCTGTCGAACACCAACCACGAGGAGGACCAGCCGTGCCACCTCGTGCTCAAGGACGCCGCGGTGCCGACCGCGATCAACCTGCCGCTCTACGCCGGGCCCGAGCAGCGTTATTGCCCCGCCGGGGTCTATGAGTTCGTGGGCGTCGAGGACGGCGCCCCGCGGCTCCAGATCAACGCCCAAAACTGCGTCCACTGCAAGACCTGCGACATCAAGGACATGACCCAGAACATCGTCTGGGTGACGCCCGAAGGCGGCGGCGGGCCGAACTATCCGAATATGTAGCGCAGCGTTCCTCCCCGGGACGGGGAGGGGGACCGCCGAAGGCGGTGGAGGGGACTTTCGGCGGGGCGCGGCGCTAGAGGCGAATCCCCACCACCACGCTGCGCGGGGTCCCCCTCCCCGGTTCGGGGAGGAACTGTGAAAGAAACCGCCTACGCCAAGATCAACCTCGCGCTTCACGTCCGGCGGAAGCGCGGGGACGGGTATCATGAGATCGAGACGCTGTTCGCGTTCGTCGATGCGGGCGACGAGCTGACGGTCGAGACGGCGTCGCGCGACGAACTACATGTTACCGGCGAATTCGCGGGCGCGCTGGCCGATCCGTTCGGCAACATCGTCGCCCAGGCGCTCGGCAAGCTACCGCGGCCCGAGGGCTGGCGGGTCACGCTCGACAAGCGGCTGCCGGTGGCGGCGGGGCTGGGCGGGGGCTCGGCCGACGCGGGCGCGGTGTTCCGGCTTTACGACCAGCGCTTCGGGCTGCCCGACGACTGGCGCGAGCGCGCGGCGAAGCTGGGCGCGGACGTTCCGGCGTGCGTCGACAGCCGCACCGCGATCGGGCTCGGCACCGGGACCGACTTGCAGCCGGGCCCCGACGACCTTGCCGGAACGCCAGTGCTGCTGGTCAACCCGCGCTTGCCGCTGGCGACCGGGCCGGTGTTCGCGAAGTGGGACGGTATCGATCGTGGCACGTTGCCCGAAGGCACCGCGCGCGAGATCGCGCTGGCGGGGCGCAACGACCTCGAGTCCCCCGCGCTCGCGCTATGCCCGGCGATCGGCGAGGTCCTGAGCGCGTTGCGCAAGACCGGCGCTTGGCTGGAGCGGATGAGCGGATCGGGCGCGACGTGTTTCGCGTTGTTCGACGATGCCCCGGCGCGCGATGAGGGGGCAAGATCGTTGCGTGAGCGGCGCCCCGAGTGGTGGCAAATGTCGGGAGCGCTGCGCTGACGGCTTGACCGCTCGCGCGCGCACCGCGAAGGCGAGCGCGCCATGGCTCACACGTTCGACAAGTCGCGCCTGCCCAGCCGCCACGTCTCGGTCGGGCCCGAGCGCGCCCCGCACCGCAGCTATTACTATGCGATGGGAATGACCGAGGCGCAGATCGCGCGGCCGTTCGTCGCGGTTGCCAGCGCGGGCAACGACAGCGCGCCATGCAACACCACTCTCGATTTCCAGGCCGACATCTGCCGCACGGGGGTCGAGCAGGGCGGCGGCACCCCGCGCCGGTTCAACACGATCACCGTCACCGACGGGATCGCGATGGGCCACCAGGGGATGAAGAGCTCGCTGGTCAGCCGCGAAGTGATCGCCGATTCGATCGAGCTCTCGGTGCGCGGCCATTGCTACGACGCGCTGGTCGGCTTCGCCGGGTGCGACAAGAGCCTGCCGGGGATGATGATGGCGATGCTGCGGCTCAACGTGCCGAGCATCTTCGTTTACGGCGGCTCGATCCTGCCGGGCCGGTTCGAAGGCCGCGACGTGACCGTGGTCGACGTGTTCGAGGCCGTGGGGCAACACGCCGCGGGCAACTGCCCATTGAAGGATTTGACCGCGCTCGAGAAAGTCGCCTGCCCCGGCCACGGGGCCTGCGGCGGGCAGTTCACCGCCAACACCATGGCCTGCGTCGGCGAGGCGATCGGATTGTCGCTGCCCAACAGCAACATGGCGCCCGCGCCGTACAAGTCGCGCGAGGAGATCGCGGTGGCGGCGGGGCGCCAGGTGATGGCGCTGCTAGAGCGCAATTTGCGCCCGCGCGACATCTGCACCCGCGCGGCGTTCGAGAACGCGGCGCGCGTCGTCGCGGCGACCGGCGGATCGACCAACGCCGCGCTGCACTTGCCCGCGATGGCGCACGAGTGCGGAATCGAGTTCGACCTGTTCGACGTCGCCGAGATCTTCAAATCGACGCCTTACGTCGCCGACCTCAAGCCCGGCGGCAACTACGTCGCCAAGGACATGCACGACGCGGGCGGGGTTTACATGGTGATGAAGACGCTGCTCGACGGCGGCTTCCTAGATCCCGAGCCGCTGACCGTCAGCGGCAAGACGCTCGGCGAGAACATCGAGGAGATCGTCTGGAACCCTGACCAGAAGGTCATTTATACCTTCGACAAGCCGCTTTCGCCGACCGGCGGCGTGGTCGGGCTGCGCGGCTCGCTCGCCCCCGACGGCGCGATCGTCAAGGTCGCGGGGCTGCACCGGCTCCAGTTCACCGGCCCGGCGCGGGTGTTCGAGTGCGAGGAGGACGCCTTCGCCGCGGTCGAGGCGCGTTCGATCCGCGAGGGCGAGGTCGTGGTGATCCGCTATGAAGGCCCCAAGGGCGGGCCGGGGATGCGCGAAATGCTTTCGACCACCGCCGCGCTATACGGGCTCGGGATGGGCGAGAAGGTCGCGCTGATCACCGACGGGCGCTTCTCGGGCGCGACCCGCGGGTTCTGCATCGGCCACGTCGGCCCCGAAGCGGCCGAAGGCGGCCCGATCGCGCTGGTCGAGGATGGCGACGAGATTTCGATCGACGCCGAGGCGGGGACGATCGACTTGCGCGTGCCCGACGAGGTGCTGGCCGAGCGGCGCAGGGCGTGGCGGCCGCGGGCGAACGACTACGGATCGGGCGCGCTGTGGCGCTACGCCCAGAACGTCGGGCCGGCGTGGCGCGGCGCGGTGACGCACCCGGGC
>DATLDS010000159.1:0-7384 GCA_035525735.1 Novosphingobium sp. | reverse complement strand
CCGAATGCGCGGGTGCGACGGTGGTCGTCGGGCGCGTAGAGCAGCCCGACTTGCGCCGCCATGTTTCCGATTACCCCGCCCGCGCCGACGATGATCAGAAGGAGGGCGACGAGGAAGAAATGCTCCGACGCCATCAGCGAGTGCCCCGCGGCCATCAGGACGCAGCCCAGCGTCACCGTCCGGGTTTTGCCGAGCACGCGGTCACCGAGCCACGCGCCGAGCAGCGGAGTGCCGTAAAGCAGGCCCGAATAGATGCCGAACGTCTGCGCCGCGAAGGCCAGATCGGTCATCGGGCCGACGACCGAGGACAGCCCCGAACGATAGGCGGATAGCCCGAGGACATCGCGCGCGTGCGCGGGCAGCAGCAGGTACTTGGTCATGTACAGCATGAGCAGCGCCTGCATTCCGTAGAACGAGAAGCGCTCCCACATCTCGGTGGTGGCGAGCACGGTGAGGCCGCGCGGGTGGCCGAACAAGTCGCTCGATTTTCCGTCCGCCATTCACCGCTCCTCGTCCCCGCCCGGCGCGGGGTCTAGCGAGCGCGGCGGCGCGGCCAAAGCGATATCGCGCCCATGCCCTTGCCGCGAATCGCGCGCGCCGCCATAGGCGCGGCATCGCCCGCGAAAGACCGTCCCGATGAAAGTCCGTATCGCCGTCAGCCTCAAGCCCGGGGTGCTCGACCCGCAAGGCCGCGCGATCCATCACGCGCTCGAGGGACTGGGCTTCGCGGGGGTCGAAGATGTCCGCGCAGGCCGTCTGATCGAGCTGGAGGTTGCCGAGGGCACCAGCGACGCCGACCTCGACGCGATGTGCCGCAAGCTGCTCGCCAACCTCGTGATCGAGAACTACCGGATCGAAAGGGTCGCGGCCCGGGATGTCATAACATGAGCGCCTTCCGCTCGGCCGTCGTCACGTTTCCCGGCTCGAACTGCGATCGCGACCTTGCGGTGGCGATCGAACAAATCTCCGGCGTCGCGCCGGCCCGCGTGTGGCACGGCGAAGCCGATCTGCCCGAGCGGCTCGACTTCATCGCGCTGCCTGGCGGTTTCTCGTACGGCGACTACTTGCGCTCGGGCGCGATGGCGGCGCGCTCGCCGATCATGCGCGCGGTGGCCACGGCAGCCGACAAAGGCGTCGCGGTGCTCGGGGTGTGCAACGGCTTCCAGGTGCTGACCGAAGCCGGACTGCTGCCCGGCGCGCTGATGCGCAACGCGGGCATCCGCTTCGTCTGCCGCGAGGTCAGCCTGACCGTCGAGACCAGCCAGTCGCTGTTCACCGCGGGTTATCGGGCGGGGGAGCGGATCACGCTTCCGGTCGCGCACCACGACGGCAATTACTTCGCCGACGAGGCGACGCTCGACGCGCTCGAAGGCGAAGGCCGGGTGGCGTTCCGTTATGCCGAGCCGGTCAACGGATCGGCTCGCGGCATCGCCGGGGTGCTCAACGCGAGCGGCAACGTGCTCGGCATGATGCCGCACCCCGAACGGATGATCGAGCCCGCGCACGGCGGCACCGACGGCCGCGCGTTGTTCGAAAGCGTAATCGGAGCGCTGGTCTCCGCTTAGGCGGCGGCGCCCTGGCGGGTCGAGAACAAGGCGAGCGCGTCGGCCTTGCTCATCGGTCGGCCGAAGTAATAGCCCTGGATCTTCTTGCAGCCGAGCCGGCGGATCATCTCGAGCTCTTCCTCAGTCTCGACGCCCTCCGCGGTGGTCGACATCTCGAGGCTGTCGGCCATCGCCACCACCGCGCGGATGATCGCCAGGCTCTCGGCGGATTTCTTGGCCGCACCCTGGACGAAGCTGCGGTCGACCTTGATCGTCGAGAAGCGAATCTTGCGCAAATAGCCGAGCGACGAATAGCCCGTGCCGAAGTCGTCGAGCGCGATCCCGCAGCCCAGCGCCATCAGCTGCTCGAGCGTTTGCTGCGCCATCGTCCCGTCGCGCACGAAGATGCTTTCGGTCACCTCGATCTCGAGCCGGTTGGGCGCGAGCCCGCTGGTCGAGAGCGCCCCGACCACGGTCGCGGCGAAGTTGGGATCGAGCAGCTGCTCGCCCGAGACATTGACCGCGACCTTGACGTGATCGGGCCAGTTGATCGCCTCGCGGCAGGCCTCGCGCAGCACCCACTCGCCGATCGGCACGATCAGCCGGGTGTCCTCGGCCAGCGGGATGAACTTGACCGGGCTGATGAAGCCGTGATCGGCGCTGTTCCAGCGCAGCAGCGCCTCGAAGCTGAGCACGGTTTCGTCGATCGCGTCGACCACGGGCTGGTAGGCGATCGTGAACTCGTTGCGCTCGAGCGCGCGGCGCAGCGAGAACTCGAGCTTGCGGCGCTCTTCGGCGTGGGCGTGAAGCGAGGGCTCGTAAGTGAAATGCTTGCCGCCGCCTTCGTCCTTCGAGCGGTAGAGCGCAAGGTCGGCGCTGCGCATCAGCATCTCGACCGTGTTGCCGTCGCGCGGGCCAAGCGCCGAGCCGACGCTCGCGCCGACATAAAGCGTGTGGTGGTCGACCTCGTAAGGCGCGGAGATCGCGTCGATCACTTGCAGAGCAATCCGCTCGACCCGCGCGGCGTCGGACGCGTCGCGGATGACGATGGCGAACTCGTCGCCGCCAAGCCGGCCGACCAGCTCGTTCTCGGTGATCAGGCTCTTGAGCCGTTCCGAAACGCATTCGAGCAGCTGGTCTCCGACGATGTGACCCAAGGTATCGTTGACCGCCTTGAAACGATCGAGGTCAATCATCAGGAACGCACAGCGCGTCCGCCATTGCTCGGCATAGCGCATCGCCTCGCCCAGCGTCTCGGTCAGCATCAGGCGGTTGGGCAACCCGGTGAGCGTGTCGTAGCGCGCCAGGTAGGCGATCTTGTCCGACGATTCGCGTTGCTGCGTGACGTCCGAACCGACCCCGCGGAAGCCATCGAACACGCCGTTCTCGTCGAGCTTGGGCGTGCCCGAAAGCTCCCACCAACGGTTCTCGCCGCCGATCGTCACCCGCACGAGGTGGTTGGAGAAGCTTTCGCGGCGCTTGAAGCGTTCGGCGAGGTCGTGGAGGCTGGTGTCGAAGTGGCCCGATTCCCACGCGTCGCCGGCGACCATTTTGATGAACGGCTGGCCCGCGATGTCCTCGGGGTCGAGCCCGAGCGCGAACGCGAAGCGTGGGCTGACGCTGCGCACCCGGCGCGACGTATCGATCTGCCACAGCCAGTCGGCCTCACCTTCCTCGAACTCGCGCAGCAGCAACGAGACCACCTCGCTCTTGTCGGCAACGCTGGCTTCGGCGACTTGCGCCGCGAGGTACGTGCGGGACGCCTCGATCGTGCCGACGGTGATCATCGCCAGCGACATGAAGACGACGCCCGCGACTTCGTAGTCGCCAGCGAAGATAAAGCTGGCGATTGCGGCGAGGCCGGTGATGTAGCTGAACAGGATCGTGCCGAGCGGAACCGACGACAGCACGACCGCCGAGCCCGTCATCAGCATCGCCAGGACGGTCCACAACGTCATCCGCTCGATCGGCGAGCCGTAAGGCGCGAAGAACACGATCGGCACGACCCAGATCAGCGCGGTGGTCGCCGAGCTCACCGCATGGCTGATCACCTCTTCGCGCGTCATCCGCCGATGATCGGCGTCTCCCAGGCTACGGTCGAAGCGCGATCCGTAATAGAGCGTCCCGACCAGCGCCGCGAGCCAACCCACCAGAACGAAGACGTTGATGACGTGGAGATAGCTCTGGATCACGACGATGGCCGCGATCACATGCGTCAGCAGCCGCGCCATCGCGACTTTCGCCAGCGTGGCGTATTGCAGCCCGCGCAGCCGGGCCCAGTCCCCTTCGGGCGGGTTGCTTAGCCCGAGCAGCGCCAGTGTCGGCAGCTCCCGGGGCAGCGCGGCGGCGGTCGAAGTCGGCTTCACGCGCCGGATGTAGCCCGCAAAGTGTTAGCTTAGCGTAAAGCGCCTCGCCGCAGCCGGTACCGCGGCGTATGTTCGGCAAGTGACGACGATCGCACCATTCTTCCCGGTCCAGCCGCGCCGCACGCGCGACTGGGTGCCGACGTGGCGCGGACTGTTTGGCCGGCGGCTGCGCAACACGATTTACGGCTGGCCCGAGCCCGCGTTCGACACGTTTCATCGCGAACGGCGCGTGCTCGGCTTTACCGTGCACATCGTGTCCGATCCCCAGGCGGTCGAGCGCGTGCTTTTGGGCAACAAAGCCAATTACTTGCGTCCCGGGGTCGCGCGGCGCATCCTCTCGCCGCTGATCGGCAACGGGCTGCTTACCGCCGAAGGCGAAGACTGGCGCGCGCAACGCCGGATCGTCGCGCCGACGTTCTCGCCCGGCGCGGTAGCCGGGATGGCCGCGACGATGGATGCCGCCGCGCGGTACGAAGCCGACGCTTGGCCGGCGCGCGGCGGGCGGATCGACATGGCGGCCGCGGCGACGCGGACGACGATGGCGATCATCGCCGATTCGCTGTTCGCCGGAGACGCGCGGCTCACCAACGCGGCGGCGATGCGGCACATCGAGAACCTCGTGCTCGCGGCCGGGCGCGCGCGGTTCCTGACGATGCTCGGGCTCGAGAGCGTCGATCCGAGCCCCGAGATGCGCCGCGCGCGCCGCAGCCGGCAGTGGCTGCGCGACTCCCTGACCGAGCTCGTTCGCGACCGTGGGCCCGAAGGCGGCCCGGAAGGCCTTCGCGACGACTTCTTCGGCGGCCTGATCCGCGCGCTGCGCGAACGGTTCGCGCCCGCCGAGGCCGCCTCGCTCGCAGTCGACAACGCAATCACGTTTTACGTCGCGGGCCACGAAACGACCGCCAACGCGCTCGCCTGGACGCTCTACTGCCTCGCCGCGCAGCCCGCGTTGCAGGAAGACGTCCGCGCCGAGGCGCTCGCCGCGCTCGAGCTGCCGCCCGCCGAGCGCGAAGCCAGGCTGCCGCTGCTGCGCCAGGTGCTCGACGAGGCGATGCGGCTCTATCCGCCGGCACCGCGGCTCGATCGCGAGGCGCAGGCGGACGATGTCCTGACGGGGGCGCGGATCGGCGCGGGCGACCTCGTCTCGATCTGGCCGTGGGTGATCCACCGCCACCGCAAGCTGTGGAGCGAGCCCGACCGCTTCGACCACACCCGCTTCGCGCCCGAGGCCAGGGCCGAGCTCCACCGCTTTCAGTACCTTCCGTTCGGCGGCGGCCCGCGGGTCTGCGTGGGAATGCGCTTCGCGGTGCAGGAAGCGCTGCTGATCCTCGCCCGATGGCTTGCGGCGCGACGGTTTTCGCTACCGGCGGGCTGGCGGCCCGACCCGGTCGGCAGCGTCACGCTCCGCCCGCGCGGCGGGATGATCCTTCACGCCGAACCGCTCTAGCCCAGGTCGGCGCGCGCTTGGTCCCAATTGCGCCCGTCGAACGCGCGGATAGAGGGACCCAACCCGTGTCCGGGATCGAGGCAACGGAAGTTCACGCTCCACCCGCCGGGATGCGAACGCGGCCGGTAGAACGGCTTGATTCCGCAGGTCGCGCAGAACAAGTGCTCGGCGGTGCCGGTGCCGAAGCGATAGGAGGTCAGGGCGTCCGCGCCCTGTTCCATGGCGAAACCGGCGTCCGCCACGATCCAGTGCAGATAGCCGGTCTTGGCGCATATCGAGCAGTTGCACTCGAGCACTTCGGCGGGCGGCGGCGCGCTCACGGAGAAACGCACTGAACCGCAGTGACCACCGCCGCGGATCACGATCACGGGTCGATCTCCTCGAACGCGTAAGCGATCGTATGCACCCCGACCGACCGGAGCTGCTCGGCGTGGCGCGCTCGATCGGCGATATGGCTCGCAGCGACAAGGCCGACCACGGTCATTCCCGCCGCGACCGCGGCTTGCGCGCCGACCGGCGAATCCTCGATCGCCAGGCAGCGCTCGGGCGATACCCCGAGCCCGTGTGCCGCGGTCAGGTAGATGTCGGGATGCGGCTTGCCGCGCGCGAGCCCGTCGGCGCTGTAGAGATGTTCACCGAAATGATGCGCGAGCCCCAGGCGCCCGAGCGCCCAGTCGAGGTACTCACGCCGGCTCGACGAAGCGACCGCGCGCGGCCGGTCGGCGAGCCGATCGAGGAAGTCTGCTGCGCCGGGCACCGCCGCAAGGCCCTCGCCGAACAACACCCTCCCGTGTTCCCGATGCGTTTCACGAAAATCGGCGGGGAGCGGGCCGCCCAGCCGAAGCTCGATGCGGCGCTGGGTCTCCTGCCAATTATGCCCGCAGTAGTCCCGCAGGCAATCGTCGTAGGTCGTCGCGAGGCCGATCTCGGACAGGCTTTCGGCCAGCGCTTGGTTGGCGTGGACCTCGCTGTCGGCGATCACCCCGTCGAAATCGAACACGACCGCGTCGTGACGCTTCACTCGACGGTCACCGATTTCGCCAGGTTGCGTGGCTGATCGACGTCGGTGCCCTTGGCGACCGCGACGTGATAAGCGAGCAGCTGCACCGGCACGGCATAGACCAGCGGCGCGATCAACGGATGAACCTTGGGCATCTCGATCGTCGCGAGGCATCCCTCGCCCTCCGCGTCGAGCCCCTCGCGGTCGGACACCAACACGATCTTGCCGCCGCGCGCGCGGACTTCCTGCATGTTGCTGACGGTCTTCGCGAACAGCGGTCCGCTGGGCGCGAGGACGATCACCGGCACCGCCTCGTCGATCAGCGCGATCGGCCCGTGCTTCATCTCACCCGCCGCATAACCTTCGGCATGGATGTAGCTGATTTCCTTAAGTTTTAGAGCACCCTCGAGCGCCAGCGGATAATCCGCGCCGCGCCCCAGGTAAAGCACGTCGCGCGCCGGCGCGATGAGGTGCGCCATCGCCGCGATCTCGTCGTCGTGCGCGAGCGCGGCGTTAAGCGCAGCGGGAGCCTCGGCGAGCTGAGCGACGATTTCGGCCTCTTCCTCGCGGCTCATCCGCCCGCGCTTGACCGCAAGGTGTGCGGCGAACGCGGCGAGCACCGCGAGCTGACAGGTGAACGCCTTGGTCGAGGCGACGCCGATCTCGGGACCGGCGTGCGTCGGCAACAACAAGTCGGCCTCGCGCGCCATGCTGCTGGTCGGCACGTTGACGACGACCGCGATCGTCTGGCCCGCAGCCTTGCAGTGGCGCAACGCCGCGAGCGTGTCGGCGGTCTCGCCGCTCTGCGAGATGAACAGCGCCAGCCCGCCCGGCGCGAGCACCGGATCGCGATAGCGGAATTCGCTCGCGACATCGATGTCGACCGGCACGCGCGCGAACTGCTCGAACCAGTACTTGGCGACCATCCCGGCGTAGTAGCTGGTCCCGCAGGCGACGATCGTCACCCGTTCGATCGCCGAGATGTCGAAGTCGATTTGCGGCAGCGCGACCTGCTGCTCGACCGGGC
>DATLDS010000101.1:0-2104 GCA_035525735.1 Novosphingobium sp. | reverse complement strand
CGCAGCCCGAGCTAAAGGAGAGGCCCGCCTTCGCGACGCCCTTCGCCGCTCCGGCGTCCGCGCCAGACGCCGTCCACGAGGAACATCTCGATTTCTCGACCATCGCGCCGGCGGCGCGCGCCGAGGTCGCGAGCGCGCCGGAGCCGCGATTTCCCCTCGGCGTGGCGCGCGGACAGGTCGCCGCGACCTACATCGTCGCCGAGGCCGAGGACGGCCTCGTCATCGTCGACCAGCACGCCGCCCACGAGCGCCTCGTCCTCGAACGAATGCGCGCGGCTGCGGCTCCGGCCGCGGGGGGCGCCCCCGGCTCGGTCTCGCGCCAGGCGCTGCTGCTCCCCGATGTCGTCGAGATGGACGAGCCCGATTGCGATCGGCTCGAGGAAGCGGCGCCCGAACTTGCCCGCCTTGGGCTCGAGGTCGAACGCTTCGGCCCGGTGGCGATGATCGTCCGCGCAACACCGGCGCCACTTGGCAAGGCCGATGTTCCGGGCCTGCTCAAGGACCTCGCCGCCGAGCTGGCCGAGATGGGGACCGCGCTTGGGCTGCGTGACCGGCTCGATCATGTCGCCGCGACGATTGCCTGCCACGGCTCGGTGCGCGCCGGGCGCATCCTGTCGGTCGCCGAGATGAACGCCCTGCTGCGCGAGATGGAAGTCACCCCGCGCTCGGGACAGTGCAACCACGGCCGGCCAACCTGGGTGAAACTTGCGCACAACGATATCGAGCGCCTATTCGGACGCCGCTGACGAACGCAGGCGCTGACAGCGCCTTGCCCTTGTGGTAGGGTGGCGCGGGGCGCGAAGGAGGGCATGATGGCGGCTGAGGACAAAGGCTATTTTGCGCGCCGCGCGGCCGAGGAGGCCGAACTCGCGACCCAGGCCCTGGACCCGTCGGCCGCCGCGGCGCACCGCCTTCTGCAGCGCGGCTATGCTGAGCGCGCGTCGGTCGGCGACCGCGAAACGAAGCAGGTCAACGCGGTCGACTAGCGGCCGAACAGCGCCGCGATCCGCGTCCTCGCGCGTTCGACAGGGCTCGCGGCCGCTGCCCGCCGCGCTTGTTCCAGCATCGGGTGGCCCGCGCTCGCCTCGCTGCGCAACAAAGCGGCGAAGTCGCCACTGCGGATACGGGCAAGGATAGCGCGCATCTCGGCCCGGACGCGACCGTCGACGATGCGCGGACCCCCGGTCACCGCGCCCAGCTCGGCCGTGTTGCTGATCGCCTCGCGCATGCCGGCGATGCCGCGCTGCTCGATGAGGTCGGCCAGCAGCTTCAACTCGCCAACGCATTCCATGAACGCGACTTCTTCGCTGAACCCGGCCTCGACGAGTGTTTCGTAGCCGGCGACTAGTATTTCGGGAACGGCGCCCCAGACTACCGCGGCTTCGTTGAACAAGTCCGCTTCGCATTCCTCGGCGAAGCTGCTCGGGATGAGCCCGGCGCGCGCGCACCCGATTGCGCGTCCATAGGCCAGCGCCATCGCCTCGGCCGAGCTGCTTGCATCCTGCGCGACGGCGAAGAGGGCGGGCATTCCGGCCCCGGCCTCGAACAGCGAGCGCAGCGCCGTGCCCGGGCCCTGGGGCGCGATCATGATCACGTCGAGGGCGGGCCGCGGGTCGATGTCGCCGAAGCGGATCGCCAGCCCGTGGCTGAACCCGATCGCGGTGCCTTGCCCCAGGAACGGGGCAATGCGCGCGTAGATCGGGCCAAGCGTCTCGTCCGGCGCCAGCAGCATCGTCAGCGCCGCGCCCTCGACCGACTGCTCGATCGGGGCGCAGGCGATCCCGTCCGCGGCGCAGCGCTCAGCGCTCGCCGACCCCTCGCGCAACCCGACGACGACGTCAAAGCCGCCGTCGGCGAGGTTCAGCGCCTGCGCCCGTCCCTGGTTGCCATAGCCGACGATGGCGATGCGCTTGCCCGCCAGCGGTGCCGGATCGATGTCCTCGGCGCGGTAAATTCTCATGGAGTCGAGGCTAGCGCGCCGCGCCGATCAGCGCCAGCGGACCGGCGGCATCATCGACCGGATCGGACCAGCGCGGCCAGTCCGCAGGTGGCTGGTTGGCGAACCAGGTATATTGGCGCTTGGCATAGCGCCGTGTCGCCGTCT
>DATLDS010000073.1:0-15390 GCA_035525735.1 Novosphingobium sp. | reverse complement strand
CCGACCACGGTCGAGCTGATCGTGCGCAGCCACAGCATGCGGCCCCCGGTCAGCACTTTCAGCTTGGCGAGAACGAAGCTGTTGGCGAACTCGCCGGCCCAGAACGCGGTCATCGAGGCGAGCACGATCCGCCACGAGTTGCCGAACACGAATTCGTAGGCGTCCTGCCCCGGCCAGCCCTCGGCCGCGGGCAACGCCACCACCACCGCCGCCATGAACGCCATGAACAGCAGCGCCGCGAACCCGGTCCAGATCACCCGCCGCGCGTTGGCGTAGCCGTAGACCTCGGTCAGCACGTCGCCGAGGATGTAACTGACCGGGAAGAACAGAACCCCCGCGCCGAACGACCACTGGGTGCCGCCCGGCAGCGTCACGTAGCTCGGTTTCGACGCCCCGATCAGATTCGACAGCAGCAGGATCGCTACGAACGCCGCCATCACGTATTCGAAATAGCGGAAGCTCCGCGGCGCCGCGCCGTCGGTGCTTGCGACGTTATCCCTTGGCCCGTCCATTGCGGGTGTCCTGCCACGATTTGCGCACGCCGCAAACCCGCCCTATCGAGAGCGCCGCGCGCGCCCGTAGTTCAACTGGATAGAGCACGAGCCTTCTAAGCTTGGAGTTGCAGGTTCGAGTCCTGCCGGGCGCGCCAGCCATTCTCGAACCGTCATCGCGGCGTCACAGTCGGCGCGTACCTCCGCGGTCGTGGTCACCACGAGAGGTACGCCATGTGGGATGAGGGTCCGCTGCTCTCGCGCAACGCGATAAGCGAAGCGTTTCGCTACGACGACGCATTGCCGCCGCCGCTCGGCCTCGCCGCGCTGTTCGGCCGTCTCGCCGCCGCGCTGCGCGAGGGGCTGGCTCAGCCGCGCGTCGCGGCGTCGAGCGGTTCTCCCGTCACCGGATAGCCCATCCCCTCGGGGATCAGCAGCCAGCGTCGGCCGTCGCGTTCTTCCATGTAGGGCGTGACCGTCTGCGCCGGGATTGCCTCGGCCTGCGCCTTGGCCTCGGCGAACGTCGCGAACTGCGCGAGCCGCTCGAGGTTGCGGCGGGTGGGGAAGATCACGCTGATCTTGCCGCTGTCGGCGAGGCGCAGCGCCTCGGCCGCGCTGGCCCAGAACAAATGCGTGTTCTCGGTCGCGTCGACGTCGAGCTCGACCGCGCCGGTGCCGAGGTCGGCGAGGAAGAAGCGCGTGTCGAAGATCCGCATGTGGCGGTGCTTGGGCCGCCAGCGCGCGAAATAAGTCAGCCGTGTCGGGGTCAAAGACCAGCCGTGGCGTGCCAGGACGGGAGCGAGCGCGCCTTGCTCGAGCAGCAACGCGCGTGCCCTGTGCGCCTCGTCGAGGCTGACCGCGCGGTCGATTCCGACCACCAGACCGGTCTCCTCGAGCGTCTCGCGCACCGCCGCGACGCGCGCCGCCATGTCGATCCGCGCTTCGTCGTCGGCGGAGCCTTCGACGAGGGTCGCGGCAAGCTCGTGGTCGGCCGGGTCGATCCGCCCGCCGGGGAACACCGCGGCACCGCCGGCGAAGGTCATCGAGGCCGAGCGCTCGACCATCAGCAGCTCGGGCGCGGTTCCGTCGGGCGCGTGACGGAAGATCACCAGCGTCGCCGCGGGGATCGCGGGCGGCGGAGTATCGTCCTCGGCGTATTCTTGCATGGTCCGAGCCATGCGGCGCGCGCACGCGCTTGCCAAGCCCTTGCGTCATGCGACGGCGGTGTCGGGAAAGCTTACAGGTTTGCGGTAATCGCCGCTTAGCCAAGCCGCATTGCGCGCTCGATTCAGCCGTTTACGCGGTTTGGCACGGGCCCTGCATATATGAGGGCGTCCCGATCAGTCTTCCATGAGGCGGAGCCGTTCCCCCCGGTCTCCTCGGCTCCGCCTCCCCGGGACTTCCCCGCAAGACGAAGCTTCGCGAAGCGCTCAGGTCGCGGCCTTGACCTCGGCCTCGTCCATCAGCTGCTGCAGCTCGCCCGCCTCGAACATCTCCATCATGATGTCCGAGCCGCCGACGAACTCGCCCTTGACGTAAAGCTGGGGGATCGTCGGCCAGTCCGAATAGGCCTTGATGCCCTGGCGGATCTCCTGGTCCTGGAGCACGTCGACGCTGCCGTAATCGACCCCGAGGTGCTCGAGGATCGCGATCGCCTTGCTCGAGAAGCCGCACTGCGGGAACAGCGGCGTGCCTTTCATGAACAGCACGACGTCTTGGCCTTTGACGATTTCGGCGATGCGCGAATTGGGGTCGGACATGGGCGTTTTCCTTCGTTCCCTAGCTGGGAACCGCGGTGGTCAGTTGCAAGGCATGAAGCGCGCCGCCCATCCGCCCGCCGAGCGCGGCGTAGACCGCCTTGTGCTGCGCGATCCGCGGCAACTGCGCAAAGCTCGCCGAGACGACGTGCGCGGCGTAGTGGTCGCCGTCGCCGGCGAGGTCGGTGATCGTCACCGCCGCGTCGGGCAGCGCGGCGCGGATCAGCGCCTCGATCTCTGCGGCGGCCATCGCCACGGCGCGATCAGGCCTCGCCCATCAGCGCACGCCGCGCCTCGACTTGCATGTCGGCGAGCGCGCCGCGGATCTCGGCGTCGTCGGCCTCGACCCCGGCCGAGGTGAGGTCGCCGAGCAGCTTGCGGATCACGTCCTCGTCGCCCGCTTCCTCGAAATCGGCCTGGATGACCTCCTTGGCATAAGCGTCGGCTTCGGCCGCGGTCAGCCCCATGCGCCGCGCCGCCCAGTGCCCGACCAGCCGGTTGCGCCGCGCCATGATCCGGAACGTCATGTCCTCGTCGCGCGCGAACTTGGCCTCCTCGGCGCGCTCGCGGTCGTTAAAAGTGGTCATCGGGTGCGAATCCTTCCGGGGTCGTTCGGGCGTGCGATAGGGCGCGTCTCCGACCCGATCAATCGCCCATCCGTACCACCACCTTGCCCAGCGCCTTGCGGTCCTGGAGCAGGCGGATCGCCTCGCCGCCGCGCTCGAGCGGGAGCACTTCGCTGATCCGCGGGTTGATCTTGCCCGCCTTCAGCAGCTCGAACAGCGTGGCGACGTGCGCGGCGTTCTTCTTCGGCTCGCGCGCGACGAACGCGCCCCAGAACACCCCGCAGATGTCGCAACTCTTGAGCAGCGTCAGGTTGAGCGGCATCTTGGCGATCCCCGCCGGAAAGCCGACCACGCAGAACCGGCCCTCCCACGCGATCGCGCGCAGCGCCGGCTCCGAATAGTCGCCCCCGACGACGTCGTAGATGACGTTGGCGCCATCGGGGCCGCACGCCGCCTTGAACGCCTCGGTCAGCGCGCGCTGCTGGTCCTTGTCGAGCGCGCCGGTGGGGTAGATCACCGTTTCGTCGGCGCCGGCTTCGCGCGCGACCCGGGCCTTCTCCTCGCTCGACACCGCGCCGATCACCCGCGCGCCCCACGCCTTGCCGAGCTCGACCGCGGCGATCCCCACGCCGCCCGCCGCGCCGAGCACCAGCAGCGTATCGCCGGCCTTCAAGTGCCCGCGGTCGAGCAGCCCGTGGATGTTGGTGCCGTAGGTCATCAGGATCGCGCTGGCGGTCTCGAACGAGACGCCTTCGGGCACCGCGAACAGCCGCGCCTCGTCGACCGCGATCTGTTCGGACAAGCCGCCGTTGCCGATCCCGCCCATCACGCGATCGCCGACCTTCCAGCGGGTGGCGCCTTCGCCGAGCGCCTCGACCACGCCGGCGATCTCGCCGCCCGGGGCGAACGGGCGCGGCGGCTTGAACTGGTACATGTCGCGGATGATCAGGCTGTCGGGAAAGTTGATCGCGCAGGCCCGAATCGCGACCAGGACCTGCCCGTGGCCGGGCGAGGGCGCGTCGACCTCGTCGAGCGTGAGCGTCTCGGGACCGCCGACGGCGTGGCTGCGAAGCGATTTCATCAGGCGGGAACTCCCGTGGGATGCGCCAGCCACGGCATGTCGCGGGCCTGGCGGGTTTCGTATTGGGCGATCGCGGCATCGCGCTTCAGCGTCAGCCCGACCTCGTCGAGCCCGCCGAGCAGGCAGAGCTTGCGGAACGGGTCGATCTCGAAGGCGACGCGGTCCTGGAACGGGGTGGTGACGGTCTGCGCCTCGAGGTCGACGTGGATCGGGTCGGTCGCCGCGACCTCGAGCAGGCGGTCAACCTGGTCTTGAGGGAGCACGACAGCAAGAATGCCGTTCTTGAATGCGTTGCCCGCGAAGATGTCGGAAAAGCTAGGCGCGATGACGCACCGGATGCCGAGGTCGAGAAGCGCCCACGCGGCGTGCTCGCGGCTCGATCCGCAGCCGAAGTTGTCGCCCGCGATCAGGATCGGTGCGGCGGCGAATTGGGGGTCGTCGAAGACGTTGCCGGGCTCGGCGCGGATCGTCTTGAACGCGCCCCGGCCGAGCCCCTCGCGGCTCACCGTCTTGAGCCAGCGCGCGGGGATGATGACGTCGGTGTCGACGTTGCTGCGCCCGAGCGGGATCGCCCGGCCTTCGATCTGCGTCACCGGCTGCACGGCTTCGCTATAGCCGGGCGAGGGGACCGCGCAACTAGTCGGTGTCGGACGGCGGCTGCTTGGATTTGCGCCGGGCCTCGGCCTCGGCGCGCTCCTTGCGGCGCGAGGTGTAGAGCAGCGCGGCGGCGAGCGCGGCCGAGCCGATCGCCGCCCCGGCCATCGCGGCGGGCCCGGCCCACTTCGAGCTTTCGGTCTTCTTGGTCATCGCGGGCGAATCTGGCATCGCCAAGCGCCGCCCGCAAGGGCCTCAGAGGAATTCGCGCAAGGCTTTCCACCGTTCGGCCTTCTGCTCGAACGTCACCGCGCAATAGGCGGGGCTCGACGAGGGCAGGTCGATCAGCGCGAGCGCGGTGCCGACCAGCGCCTTGCGTCCGATCCGCGCCGCGGTGCCGCCGTTGAACCCGACCGCGCGCAAGCCGGGTAACGAGCCGACGAGCGCGCGCAAATCGTTCGCCGCGATCTCGCGGATCGCGCCGTCGAGGCTGCCCGCGCGCCGCGCCGAGCCGACCGTGTCCCACATTCCCACGCCCGTGCCGAGCAGCGCCGCGATCCGCGCGTCGTAATCGAGCGAGGCGATCTCGCGCCCGATCGCCGCGCCCGCGAGCCGCCAGAACTGGTTCTGCGGATGCGCGTAATAGCGCGACGCCGCGAGCGAGGCCTCACCGGGCAAGCTGCCGAGGATGAGCACGCGGGTGTCGGGCGCGACGATCGGGGCGAAGGAGGATTTCCGGGGGGCGATCACGCGCCGGATATGGCGAACGATCCGGGGCGCTTGCAATGGCTCCGCGCGGCAATAGGCTGGGCCGGCGGAGGACGGCGATGCGGACGACGCGCAGGAGGGCGATGGCGGTGGCGGCGGGCGCCGCGGTCTCGGCGACCGCACCACAGGGGATGCGAGCGGCGCGGGTGACCGCGGACGTCGCGATCGTCGGCGCGGGCGTGTTCGGAGCGTGGACCGCCTGGCACCTCGCGCGCCGCGGTCTCACCGTGCGGCTGCTCGACCAGTACGGCATCGGCCACGCGCGCGCCTCGTCGGGCGGGGAGAGCCGGGTAATCCGGCTGTCCTACGGCGGGGACGCGATCTACTCGCCGATGGCGCGCGAATCGCTGGCGTTGTGGGGCGCGCTGTCGGCCCGCTCGCCGCTGCCGCTGCTGCACCGCATCGGCGTGCTGTGGTTCTCGCCGTCGCACGACAAGTATATGGCCGACAGCCTCGGCTGGCTGCGGGCGAACGGCGTCTCCCACGAATCGGGCGCGCTCGATTGGCTTCAGCGGAGCTATCCCCAGATCGCCTTCGATGAGGGCGAAAGCGGGTTTTTCGAACGCGACAGCGGGGCGCTGATGGCGGCACGGGGCGTGCAGAGCGTCGTCGCCGATTCGGGCCTGACGCCGCAGCGGGCGCAGGCGGGCCCGCCCGTGCGGCTGAGCAACGGCGATTATCGCGTCGGCGAAGCCGTGGCGCGGCATCTCGTCTATGCCTGCGGGCCGTGGCTGCCCGAGTTGTTCCCGACCGAACTCGGCGGGCGGATCGTGCCGACCCGGCAGGAGGTCTATCACTTTGGACCCGCCCCCGGCGACCCGCGGTTCTCGCCGCCGGCGCTGCCGGTGTGGGCCGATTTCAACGGCGGCGACATGGTCTATGGCCTTCCTGACCTCGAGGGGCAGGGGTTCAAGCTGGCGTTCGACCGCCACGGCGCGGTCGTCGATCCCGATACGCAGGACCGCCGGGTCTCGGCCGACGGCATCGCCGGGGCACGCGCTTATCTCGCTCGGCGCTTTCCGGGCCTCGCCGATGCGCCCTACGTCCACGGCCGGGTCTGCCAGTACGAGAACAGCTCGAACGGCGATTTCCTGATCGACCGCCTGCCCGGACACGAGCGGGTGTGGCTGGTCGGCGCCGGATCGGGCCACGGCTTCAAGCACGGCCCCGCGGTCGGCCGCCGCGTCGCCGACCACATCCTCGACGCCGCGCTGGCGATCGAGCCGCGCTTCGCTCTGTCCGCAAAGGCTGCGACGCAAGCGCGGACGGTGTACTAGTCTAGTTCGCGGACGTCCGTGAGCCGTCCGGTCACCGCCGCCGCGGCGGCCATTGCGGGGGAGACGAGGTGCGTGCGGCTGCCGGGTCCCTGCCGGCCGACGAAGTTGCGGTTGGAGGTGCTGGCGCAGCGTTCGCCGGGCGGGACCTTGTCGGGGTTCATGCCGAGACAGGCCGAGCAGCCCGGCTCGCGCCATTCGAGGCCCGCGTCGGTGAACACCTTGTCGAGCCCCTCGGCTTCGGCTTGGCGCTTGACCAGCCCCGAGCCGGGGACGACGATCGCCCACTTGACATCGGCCGCCTTGTGCCGGCCGCGCAGCACGTCCGCGGCGGCGCGCAAGTCCTCGATCCGGCTGTTGGTGCAGCTGCCGATGAACACGTTCTCGACCGCGATCTCAGCCATGCGCTGGCCGGGCTCGAGCCCCATGTAGGCGAGGCTCGCGCGCGCCGCGTCCTGCCTGGCGGGGTCGGCGAAGCTGGCCGGGTCGGGCACCGCGCCGCCGATTCCAACGACGTCCTCGGGGCTGGTGCCCCAGGTGACGGTGGGCTCGATCTCGCTCGCGTCGATGACCACGGTGGAATCGAACCGCGCGCCGGGATCGGTCGCGAGGCTTCGCCACCACGCCACCGCGGCGTCCCATTCGGCCCCTTTGGGGGCGTAGGGGCGCCCCTTCAGATAAGCGAACGTCGTCGCGTCGGGCGCGATCAGCCCGGCGCGCGCGCCCGCCTCGATGCTCATATTGCACACGGTGAGGCGGCCCTCGACGCTCATCGCCTCGAACACCGCCCCGCGATACTCGATGACGTGCCCGGTGCCGCCCGCGGTGCCGATCCGGCCGACGATGTGGAGGATCAGGTCCTTGGGGGTGATGCCGGGGCCGAGCGCGCCGTCGACGCGCACTTCCATCGTCTTCGATGCGCGCAGCAGCAGCGTCTGCGTGGCGAGCACGTGCTCGACCTCGCTCGTCCCGATCCCGAACGCGAGCGCGCCGACCCCGCCGTGCGCGGCGGTGTGGCTGTCGCCGCAGACGATCGTCGCGCCGGGCAGCGAGAAGCCCTGTTCGGGGCCGACGACATGGACGATGCCCTGCTCGGCGGCGTCGTCGGCGATGTAGCGGATGCCGAACGCGGGGGCGTTGGCTTCGAGCGCGGCGAGTTGGGTGGCGCTTTCGGCGTCGGCGATCGGGACGCGAGCGCCGCGCGCGTCGAGCCGCGCGGTGGTCGGCAGGTTGTGGTCGGGGACCGCGAGCGTGAGGTCGGGGCGGCGGACCTGGCGGCCTTCGCGCCGCAGCGCTTCGAACGCCTGCGGGCTGGTCACCTCGTGGACGAGGTGACGGTCGATGAAGATCAGCGCGGTGCCGTCGGGTTGCGTCTCGACGACGTGCGCGTCCCAGATCTTCTCGTACAGCGTGCGCGGGCGACTGGCCATGGCTCTGCCGCTAGGAAGCCGGGCAGGCGAAGGCAAGCGCGAAGGCGCCCGCCCCTTGCGGGGCGGGCGCCTCGTCACTGCGTCCGGCGATTAGTAGCGGCGGCCGTCGCGATCGTGCCGCTCGACCTGGAGCCGGCTGCGGATCTGAGCGATTCGCTCGCGCAGCGCAGACGTCTCGCTCCGCGACAGGCCATTGCGGTTGTAAACCTGGAACTGCTGGCGCAGTCGATAGACCGCGTTGCGCAGACCGGCAGCTTCGCGCTCGGAGATGCGGTCGCGGCGGTCGACTTGCGCGACGCGGCGCTCGAGCTCGGCGATCTGGGCGCGGATCGCCTGCGCCTGGCCCTGCGATCCACGATAGTCGTAGCGACCGTCGCGGTCCTCGTCGCGATCGCCGTAACGATCGTCGCGGCCTTCGTAGCCGCCGCGCGGATAGGACTGGGCGGACGCGGGGATCGCCGCGCCGAGCGCAGTGACGCCGATCAGGGCCGAGGCGAACAGGCGAGTGAACTTGGCCATGGGATTCTCCTTTGCAGACAGCGAATGGCTGGCTGTGTTCAGCTTTGAACCCTTGAACATGAACAACATCGGAATTGCAATGCAATCTGCCCGCAACAAACCTTCGCCCTCGAACGCGCCCGCGCGTATGATGCGCGCCGGATGTCGCCGCTTGCCGCCCTGTCGATCACCTTGGCCGCCGCCGCGGCGATGGAGGGCGTCGCCTGGGCCTCGCACAAGTGGATCATGCACGGCTTCGGCTGGGCCTGGCACCGCGACCATCACGAGCCGCACGATTGGCCACTGGAAAAGAACGATCGCTTCGCGCTGGTCGGCGCGGGCGTAAGCATCGCCTTCTTCGCGTGGGGCAGCGCCTGGGTCGCGGGCGAGCGCGCGTGGCCGCCGGCGACCTGGATCGGGCTCGGCGTGATGCTCTACGGCGCGATCTACACGCTGGTCCACGACGGGCTGGTCCACCAGCGCTGGTTCCGCTGGGTTCCGCGGCGCGGCTATGCGCGGCGGATCGTCCAGGCGCATCGGCTCCACCACGCCACGCTCGGCAAGGACGGCGGGGTCAGCTTCGGCTTCGTCGTCGCGCGCGACCCGGCGCGGCTCAAGCGCGAGCTCGCCGCGCAGGCCCGCGCCGGGCGGGCGCAAGTGCGCGGCGCTCAGGAAGCGGCGTAGCGCGCGGCGGTCTCGCGGATCAGCGCGATCATGTTGGGAACGCCCTGGGTGCGGTTCGACGAAAGCTGGTTCTTGAGGTCGAACGGGGCGCGCGCGGTCTCGATGTCGGCGGTCGCGACGTCGCCCGCCGGCTGGTCCTGCACCGCGCTCAGCACCAGCGCGACAATCCCCTTGGTGATCGCGGCGTTGCTGTCGGCGAGGAAGTGAAGGCGTCCGTCGGGCAGCCGGGTCGGATAGACCCACACGCTCGCCGAGCACCCCCGGACCAGCGTCGCGTCGGTCTTGAGGGCCTCCGGCATCGGCTCGAGCTCGCGCCCCAGCTCGATCAGCAGGCGATAGCGCTCGTCGGCGTCGAGGAACGCGTATTCGTCGCGGATGTCGTCGAGGCTGCGCATCGCCCGCGCCCCTAGCGGGGCCAGGCGCGCGGGTCCATCAGCCCGATAGGCCGCCGGGGCGCGTCACCGCGAAGTAGATCACGTAGAACCACGAGAAGAAGCCGTGCAGCACGGCCCACAGGATCGACTTGTGCAGGCTCCACGAGATCGCGACCGCGATCGCGCTGCCGAGGCCGATCCCCGCCTGGGCCGCGCCCGAGCGCACGGCGCTCAAAGATCGACCCCGGCGGCGATCGCCTCGAGCTTGCGGATGCGTTCGCGCATGTCGGCGATCTCGATCCGGCTCATGCCCACGGGCGAACCCGGCTCGGCAGGGTTGCCGCGCGCGGCCTCGAGCTCGCGCATCTTCAAGTCGAGCCAGCCCTGCCAGCCCTTGAGCGCGGTGGCGGCGACGACGCCCAGCCCGATCAGCGAGGCGGCGGCGATCAGCAGATATTCGTAAGCCATCAAGCCTCGTCCTCCTGCGACGGGGTGCGCGCTCTAACGGTCGCGCAGCTGTTCGATCTCGTGAGCGATCGCCTTCGACTGGCGATCGTCGGTGGCAATCCGCTCGAGCACCGCGAGGCGCTTGCGCAAGTCGGCGATCTCGCGCTCGAGCTCGGCGTTGGGGGGAGCCCGCAGCGCCGGCGTCTTATGCGTCGATTCGTCGCCGACGCCGTGGTGGCCTTGCAAGCGCGCGCGCATCACGCTGGCGAAAGCGCTGATCGCAACGATGACGACGATCGCGGTCCACATGGTCACTGAAGCTCTCCGCGTTCGGGAATCGCGCCTTCGCGCAAGTCCTCGATCTGCGCCGCGAGGTCGGTCCCCTTGGCGGTGGCGATGCGTTCGAGCACGCGCACCCGCGCCTCGAGCCGCTCGGTATGCGCGGCGTATTGCGCGGCCTTCTCGGCGGTCGCCTGGGCGGTCAGCTCGAGCTCGCGCTCCTTGAACTTCAGCCGATGGCGGTACGCCTCGAGCATCACGCCGAGCACGACGATGCCCAGCACCACCACCGCGATCAGGCTCATGGTCTCGCCCGGGCCCATCACGAACGCTCCTCGAGCTCGCGCGCGTCGATCAGCGCTTCGGTCCGGCGCGCATCGCGCAGCGCCTCGATCTGGGTAGCGACGTCGTAGCCCTTGTCGGTGACGATCCGTTCGAGCACGCGCATCCGGTCTTCGAGCTCCCTGTTGTTGGCGGCGTTGCTGGCCGCATACTGCGCCGCCTTCTCGGCGGTCAGGTTGACCTGCATCTGCATCACTTCCTTGCGATGCTTGGTCCAGATGGCGAAGAACGGGATGCTCAGCGACATCACGATCGCCAGGACTGCGATGTACTCGCCCATCAGCTTGCTCCTCCGCCGTCGCGCGCGTCGATCAGCGCCTCGGTGCGGCGCGCATCGCGCAGCGCCTCGATCTGCGTGGCGACGTCGTAGCCCTTGTCGGTGACGATCCGCTCGAGCACGCGCATCCGGTCCTCGAGCTCGCGGTTCGACGCGGCGTATTGCGCGGCTCGTTCGGCGGTTCGCTCGACCTGCATCTCGGCGAGCCTGCGCTGGTGGCGGGTCCAGATCGCGAACCCGGCCAGGGTGAACGGCGCGAGCGCGATGATCATGTTGACGATGCTGGGTTCCATTGAACTAGTCTCCGTGACCCGACGGGTCAGACCTTGGCCTTGGGGGGGCGGGCTTCGCGCGAGTCGATCAGCGCCTCGGTGCGGCGCGCGTCGCGCAGCGCCTCGATCTGCGTCGCGACGTCGTAGCCCTTGTCGGTGACGATCCGCTCGAGCACGCGGACGCGATCCTCGAGTTCGGTGGTGTGCGAGGCATACTGCGCCGCCTTTTCCGCGCTGTGCTCGGCGGTCGCGGTGATGCGCCTCTCCTCGAGCTTGCTGCGGCTTTTGATCCAGACGATGCCGACCACCATCAGGAACGGCGCCATCACCGCAATCATGCCTGTCAGATCCGCCATGTCAGTCCTCCCTCGATCTTACGGTTAGCGCAGCCGCTCGATTTCGGCGGACAGGCGCGGATTGTTGGTGACGTAGTAGGTCTCGACCTCGGCGAGGCGGCGGTCGACGTCGCGGAAGCTGGCGCGGACTTCGCGCGCGGTGCGGGCCGGCGACTGGCGGACGCGCTGCCAGAACTTCTGCTCCTGGTTGTCGCCGTAAAGGTGCGCCGGCTTTCTGCTCGCGAGCATGCCGATCAGGAAGTAGAACGGGATGGTCATTCCGCCCGACATGAAGGTCAGCACGATCGCGCCGAGTCTGACCCAGATCGGATCGACCCCGGTGTAGTCGGCTATCCCCGCGCAGACGCCGAGAATCTTGCCGTCGACCTTGTCGCGATAGAAGCGGGTGCGCGGGCTGTTCACTTGGCGGTCCTCCGGTTGGCGCGGGTGGCGCGGGTCTGGGTGCGGTCGGCCGGCTCGCGCTCGGCGAGCAGGCGGTCGAGCTCGCGCAGCGGCAGGTTGTCGACCTCGCGGTCGGCCATCAGCCGGGCCGGCTTGAACTCGGGATTGTCGCTGGCGACGAGGCGTTCGACGGTGTCCATCCGTTCGTCGAGCCGCCGTGCGAGGCTGTAGAGCTCCTCGAGCAGCGCTTCGTCGCCGGTGGTCAGCGTCGCCGCGGTCTTCCACCGCGTGATGTAATGCAGGATGAGCCAGGGTAGTCCGATAATGACGAGAATTGCTGCAACTGCTTCCACGGTCAGGCGTCCTTCTGCTCGGCGTCGCCCCGGGTGTTCTGACCCAGCGCGCGCTTCATTTCCTCGAGTTCCTCGTCGATCTTGTCGCTTCCGGCGAGCGCCGAGATCTGGTCGGACAGGCTCGGCGCCGCCGATCCGTCGGCCAGGCTCAGCGCATCGGCGCGGCCCTCGGCGTAGTCGACCCGGCGCTCGAGCTGGTCGAACCGGGCCATCGCCTCGTCGACCCGCTCGCTCGCCAGCAGCGTGCGCAGCTTGACCCGGTTCTCGGCGCTCTCGAGCCGCGCGGCGATCGCGGTCTGGCGGCTGCGCGCTTCGCGCAGGCGGTGCTGGAGCTTCTCGATGTCCTGCTCGTAGGCGCGCAGCGCGTCGTCGAGCACGCCGATCTCGACGTTGAGCTGGTCGGCCATGTCGACCGCCTTCTTCTTCTCGACCAGCGCCGCGCGGGCGAGGTCCTCGCGGTCCTTGCTCAGCGCCAACTGCGCCTTCTCCCCCCAGTCGGCCTGGAGGCCGTCGAGCTTCTGGGTGTGGCGGTGCATTTCCTTCTGGTCGGCGATCGTCCGCGCCGCGCTGGCACGGACTTCGACCAGCGTCTCCTCCATCTCGAGGATGATCATCCGGATCATCTTGTGCGGATCGTCCGCCTTGTCGAGCATGTCGTTGAAGTTGGCGGCAATGATGTCGCGGGTGCGACTGAAGATGCCCATGAACGGAACTCCGGAGTGGGTGGACGGGCGGGCTTCGGGCCGCGCCTTGGGGTTGCGAAGGTTGGCGACTTCCTCCTCGAAGCGCGTGAACTTGCGCGGCCGCGGCTCCGTGTCGGGAGCCTTGGCTTCGCGCTCGGGTCCGAGATCGAACGGGTCGCTCACGCCAGCTCGACCTGCGTCGAGACCGCGGCGTAAGCGCTCGGCACCGCGTGAAGCTGGGCGTTGAGCGCCAGCAGGTTCATCGCCAGCATCGCGACGATGCTGAGCACGGCGGCGTGGCCGAGCTTGGACTGGAAGAACTTGCGGTCGTACATGGTCTTGCCCTCGATTGTGGTTGTTCACCTTAGAGCAAGCGTCGTGCCAATTTTGCCGAGCGGCGGATTTCCGCCCTTTGACCCCAAGCCAGGCGCGCTCGGGATGGCGGGGATTGCCGAGAGTTGGTGAAATCCGCTATGGCGTGGTCATGGATCGAGACGTTCAATTCATCGGTCAGTCGGGCGCGTTCCTCGACGCGGTCGAGCGCGCCAGCCGCGCCGCGCCGATGCGCCGCCCGGTGCTGGTGATCGGCGAGCGCGGCACCGGCAAGGAGCTGATCGCCGAGCGGCTCCACCGCCTCAGCACGCGCTGGGACGAGCCGCTGGTGACGATGAACTGCGCCGCCCTGCCCGAGACGCTGATCGAGGCCGAGCTGTTCGGGCACGAGGCGGGCGCGTTCACCGGCGCCACGCGCGCCCGCGCCGGACGCTTCGAGGAGGCCGACAAGGGCACGCTGTTCCTCGACGAGCTGGCGACGCTGTCGATGGGCGCGCAGGAGCGGCTGCTCCGCGCGGTCGACTACGGCGAGGTCCATCGGATCGGCTCGTCGCGCGCGATCCAGGTCGACGTACGGATCGTCGCCGCGACCAACGAGGACTTGCCCCGTCTCGCCGAGGAAGGCCGGTTCCGTGCCGACCTGCTCGACCGATTGTGCTTCGAGGTGATCACGCTGCCGCCGCTGCGCGTGCGCGAGGGCGACGTGTTCGTGCTCGCCGATTATTTCGGCCGGCGGATGGCGACCGAGCTTCATTGGGAAGCGTGGCCGGGCTTCGCGGAAGCCGTCGAGCGCGCGCTCGAGGACTATGCCTGGCCGGGCAACGTCCGCGAACTCAGGAACGTGATCGAGCGCGCGGTGTACCGCTGGGACGACTGGGAGCGGCCGATCGGCCACGTCCAGTTCGACCCGTTCGACAGCCCGTGGAAGCCCGAGGTCGCGCCCGCGCCGTCAGCCCTCGCGGCGGCCGCGCCCGCCAACGAGAACCGGACGGCCGCGCCGTCGCGGGTCGATCACGACGGAATCAGCGACTTGCGCGCCGCGGTCGACTGCCACGAGCGCGAGATCATCGAGCACCATCTCGCCAAGAACCGCTACAACCAGCGCCAGACCGCCAAGGCGCTGGGGCTGAGCTACGATCAGCTGCGCCACTGCATGAAGAAGCATGGCATGATGGAGCGGGCCCTCTAAGCAACCAATTGCGGCGGAAGGAGCAATACCCTGAGACTGCTTCTTAAGCTCGCGCCAACCTTGGCGCTTTTCGCGGCTCCAGCGCTAGCGAGGCCGACTCCCGATGAGTCGGCCGCAGTTATTGAAGCGGAAGCGCGCGGCACAGAGCTGTTTGCCTATGACCAAGCTGCTTGGCACGCCACAGACCAATTTCAGGCAGACATTGCGGCGGCGGGCATTTCTCTCCAAGCATTAGAGAGCCAAGGGTTGCAGGGCTACATCGTCGAACCGTCCGATAGGGGAAGCCTTTCGGTTACATTCTACGGCAAGCGCGACGAGCGGCTTTTCGCCTTTGCCCGATATTCGGTCGTGGAAACGAAGGTCGCGGACGGAGGCATCTTGGCTGATGGAGCGGACACGACCGTGTCCGATGTCGCCCAAAGAATGATCGCTGCGCGAAGCGCGGCTATCGAACTAATGACCAAACCGGACCACGGCCTGTGCAGCGAGACCCCCGCGAATACGCTGATCCTGCCGCCTCGCGCCGATGGGACAATTAGCGCTTATGTGCTGACATCCACGACTTCGAACGACGAATATCCCGCGGGCGGCCATTATCGTTTCGACTTTGATTCCGCCGGGCGCCCGACGGGTGAACGGCGTTTTATGAAAAGCTGTTTCCCGCTGAACTTTCGCCAACAGGGCGATGCGCGACCGGAGATGATCTTTGTCACTCATCTGCTCGATCCGCAGCCCACCGAGATTCATGCCTTTGTCAGCAGAAACATTCCGGTGGCCTTGATGGTCGGCACGATTGCCAACAAGAAGATTTGGGGTTTGACGCGAGGCCATATCGAGTACGTCCGCGACTTTCCTGACAAATGAGCGGACTCTCTTGCGTTCGGCGGCGACCGCGCCTATCTGCCCCTCATCCCGACATTGCAGGCAACGTTTGGGCTGGCGCCGAAAGGGGCCGGCGCGA
>DATLDS010000069.1:0-7153 GCA_035525735.1 Novosphingobium sp. | reverse complement strand
TCGACCAGCGCCGGGTCCGAGTAGCTCGAGCTGATCATCACCGCCGGGATCTTGTGCTGGAGCAACGCCCAGCCGTCCTGGCGCTTGAGGAAAGCCTCGGACGCGCTCGATCGGTCGACGCGGCGATGCTGCGACTTGGCGACGCGCGCGATGTCGGCGTCGAGTGGGGTCAAGCCCCGGCCGATCACCGCCAGCGGGCGCCCGCGCGGGGCCAGCGCGGGGCTGTCGATGTTGAGCGCGGCGACGATCGTGTCGATCGGGATCGGCGGGTCTTGCGCGAACGCGTGCGCCCCCAGCAGCCCGAGCTCCTCGCCGGTGGTGGCGAGGAAATAGACGTCACGGTCGAGCCGCTTGTCCTTGGCGAGCGAGCGCGCGACTTCGGTGATCACCGCGACGCCGCTGGCGTTGTCGACCGCGCCGTTGCAGATCAAGTCCTCGGCGGGCGGCTCGGCGCAAATCCCGAAGTGGTCCCAATGCGCGACGAGGAGCACCGCGCCGCGTCCCGGATAGCGCCCGGGCAGGCGGCCGATCAGGTTGTGCGTGCTGATCCGCGTCTCGCGCGTGGTGGCCTCGAGCGTGCCGGTCCACGGCAGCGCCTGCGCGACGAAGCCCGGCCTGGCGGCCGCCGCGCGCATCGTCTCGAGCTCGAGTCCGAACAGCCGCGCGGCATAGTCGCGGCTCACGAACGCTTCGAGGTCGCCGCCGAGCGCCTCGCCGGCCAGCGCGTAGCCCGGGCGGCGGCGGCGTTCGGCGACTGCCTCGAAGCCGCGCTCGCCGTCGAGCACGGTGAGCACCGCGGACGCCCCGACCTCGAGCAGCCGGTTCGGGCGATCGTCCGTATCGGCGGGGCCGGCGCCGTCAAACAGCACCGCGATCCGTCCCGCCAGCTCGGCGCGGGGCGGCAGCGCGCCATCGCCGCGACCAATCAGCACCAGCGGCGCGTTCTCGAGGAGCTGGCGTGGTCCCGAAGTGAGCACCAGCAGGCCGTCGGCGGGGAGCGCAATTTGGCGGCGGTTGCGCGCAAAGCTCGCCGTCGAGCGCGCCGACTGGCGCTCGATCAGCTCGACCGGGGCGAACCAGGCGTTGCCGGGGTCGTTGGTGCCCGAGACCAGCCCGATGCGGAACCACTCGCGCGCGAGATAGCGCAAGGTCTTCGATTCGCCCGGCGTGCCGGGTTCGCGGCCCTCGAACTCATCGCTGGCGAGAACCTCGATATGCGCGCGCAACGCGTTCTCGAGCGCGGCATCGCGCCTAGTCGCGCCGATCAGCAGCGGTGCGAGCAACGCCAGCGCCAAGCAAAGCGCCCTCACCGGCTTCGACTCGTCGCGTCCATGGTTCGCTTCATCGCACGACGCGCCCGCCGACGAAAGGAATAGCGCCGAAATCGCAGCGGGTTACTTCGGAGGTTATTCGGCGGTCCAGCCGCCATCCATGCTGAGGTTCGCGCCGGTGACTTGGGCAGCCTCGTCGCGGCACAGGAACAGTGCGAGCGCCGCGACCTGCTCGGGCTGGACGAATGCCTTGGTCGGCTGCTTGGCCAGCAGCACGTCGTTGACCACCTGCTCGCGGGTCAGGCCGCGCGCCTTCATCGTGTCGGGGATCTGGTTTTCGACCAGCGGGGTCCAGACGTAGCCGGGGCTGATGCAGTTGGCGGTGACCCCGCTGCCGGCGAGCTCGAGCGCGATCGACTTGGTGAAGCCGGCAACGCCGTGCTTGGCCGCGACGTAAGCCGACTTGAACGGCGAGGCGACCAGCGAATGCGCGCTCGCGGTCGAGATGATCCGGCCCCAGCCTTGCGCCTTCATGTGCGGCACCGCGAGCCGCGCGGCGTCGAACGCGGCGGTGAGGTTGAGCGCGACGATCGCATCCCACTTATCGACCGGGAATTCCTCGATCGGCGCGACGTGCTGCATGCCCGCGTTGTTGATCAGGATGTCGACCCCGCCGAACTCGCTCGCGGCAGCAGACAAAAGCGCTTCGACCCCGTCGCGGCGAAGCAGATCGGCGTCGACGTGGATCGCGCGCGCGCCGCTGCGCGCCTCGATCTCGTGGCGGAGCGCCTCGATCGCCGCCGTCTCGCCGAAGCCGTTGATCACCACGCTCGCGCCCTCCGCGGCGAGCGCGCGGGCGTAGGCGAGCCCGATCCCCGAGGTCGAGCCGGTGACGAGCGCGCATTTGCCTTTGAGGAACATTCGATAGCTCCGGGGTTTCTGACGGGTATGGTCGCATGGCCAATCGCGGCTGCGGGTGGCCTTGTCTAGCGTAGAGAAAAGGGACCGCCATGCGACTCGACGACTTCGATCCCAACAGCATCAACGTCGGCGACCAGCGCGGCAGCGGGTTCTCGCTCGGTGGGGCGGGCGGCAAGGTCGGGTGCGGCTCGATCGTCGTCGCGCTGATCGCCGCGCTCGTCTTCGGGGTCGATCCCGGGCAGATGCTAGGCTCGATGGAGGGCGACGACACCGGCCAGGTGGCGACGCAAGGCGGCAAGTCCGTGACAGAAAGCTGCACCGCCGACCAGGTGAGCCGCGAAAGCTGCAACGCTCTATCGTCGCTCAACAAGACCTGGGCGCCGCTGTTCGCGCAGGCGAACATCGCGTTCACTCCGCCCGGGCTGGTGTTCTATTCGCGGGCGGGCCGATCGGGTTGCGGCGCCGCACAGAGCGCGATGGGGCCGTTTTATTGTCCGAGCGACCAAAAGATTTATCTCGATACCGACTTTTATCGCGAGCTCGAGCAGCGGCTCGGCGCGGGCGGCGACTTTGCTCGCAATTACGTGATCGCGCACGAATACGGCCACCACATCCAGACCGTCCTGGGCATGTCCGAGCAGGTCAGCAGCGCGCAGCAGTCCAACCCCGGCAACGCCAACCGGCTGCAGGTCGCGATGGAGCTCCAGGCCGATTGCTACGCGGGCGTGTGGGCCGCGCGCAACCGCGACAAGATCGAGCCGGGCGATCTCGAGGAAGGGCTCAACGCCGCGCACTCGATCGGCGACGACGTGCTCACCGGCGGGCGGGTCGGCGAGGAATCGTTCACGCACGGCTCGGCCGCGCAGCGCATGCAGTGGCTGCGCAAGGGGCTCGAGACGGGCGACGAGGACCAGTGCGATACGTTCGGCGAATTCCAGCGCTGAACGGGGCGGTCCCCTGCGCCCGGAACTTGACCGCCGGGCGCGCGTAGTTGCATCATAAGATACGCCCCGCGCAGCGGGTCGCCAACGATAAGACAGGGGTGCAGGATATGCGGACGCGCGTTGTCGCCGGCGTCGCCGGCTTGGCCTTGATGGCCGCGCTCTCGGCGCAGCCGTGCCTCGCCCAGACCGCGGTCGACCCCGCCAACGTCACCGCCGAGGACGTGGCAATGTCGCCGTTCGCCGACGTGGGCTTGAGCAAGAAGGCCATCCCGGTCGTGCTCAAGACCGCGATGGCCAGGCCCTACGACCTGACCGGGATCAAGAGCTGCGTGGGCTTCACCACGGCGATCATGGACCTCGACGTCGCGCTCGGCGCCGACATCGACGTCGCGTTCGGCAAGACGGCGGACGAGAAGATGGGCAACAGCGCCGGGGCCGTGGCCAAGTCGGTGATCGGTAGCTTCATTCCGTTCCGCGGCGTGATCCGCGAGCTATCGGGCGCGAACGCGCACCAGCGCGAATGGGACCGCGCGCTTTACGCGGGCGCCGCGCGCCGCGCGTTCCTCAAGGGCATGGGCGAGCAGCGCGGCTGCGCCTACCCGGCGCGCTCCGCGACGCCCGAAGTGGTCGCCGCGCTCACCGCCGAACGGACCAAGCGCAAGGCCAAAACGCCCCCCGAAAACACTGCGGGCGAACCGGTCAAGGTCAGCTTCGAGACGACCCCCGCCGCGCCGCTCAAGGGCAGCCGCTAACCGCTCGACCCTCGCGAATTGACACCCGCGCCACGCGGTGGCCTATGAGGGACACCGGGAGGGGGAGCATACTATGCGCGGGTTGGGGCTGATCGTCGTCGCCGTTGTCGCCGCGGCGAGCACCGCCGCCGCCCAACCGGTCGACCCCCCCCAGCCGTCGCCCTTCACGTTCGAAAAGCGCCTGGTGAAGATGCGCGACGGGGCGCGGATGGAGACGGTCATCCTGCGTCCCGCGCAAGCGGCCGGACCGCTGCCGATCCTCCTCCAGCGCACCCCTTACGGCCTTCCCGACGCGGCGCCTCCGACGATTCCGAAAAGCTGGGCCGCGCTCGCCGAGGACGGCTACATCTTCGTGTTCCAGTCGATGCGCGGGCGGTTCGGCTCCGACGGCACGTTCACGCTGTCGACCGCGCTCGCGTCGGGCAAGCGCGTCGACGAGGCGACCGACGCTTACGACAGCGTCGGCTGGCTGGTGAAGAACGTGAAGGGCAACAACGGGCGGGTGGGCATGTGGGGCGTGTCGTATCCCGGCTTCGCCGCCGCGATCGCGCTGGCCAAGCCGCATCCGGCGCTCAAGGCGGTGAGCCCACAAGCGGCGTGGATCGACTACTGGCAGAACGACGACCTCCACCGTAACGGCGCGCTGCGCCTGACGTATGCGACCGACTGGCTCTATGGCCTCCAGAAGACCAAGACCGACAACGCTTCGTTCGAATACGGCCAGGCGGACACGTACGACTGGTTCCTCCGCGCCGGGTCGGCGGAGAACATCGAGCGCGCTTACATGAAGGGCGCGGTGCCGATGCTCCGCGCGCTGATCGAGCACCCCGACCACGACGCGTTCTACACTCGCCAGCGGTGGAGCGACGCGCTCGGGCGGACTCGGGTGCCGACGCTCAACGTCGCCGGCTACTGGGACCAGGAAGATCCGTGGGGCAGCTGGCAGATCTACTTCAAGCAGCAGGCCGACGATCCCGACAACCTCGCGCAGATGGTTTCGGGGCCGTGGAACCACGGCGGCTGGCACGGCGCGGGCGACACGCTCGGCCGCATCCCGATCGGCAGCGAGAGCGGGCGCAGCTTCCAGCGCGAGATCGAGGCGCCGTTCTTCCGCCACTGGCTCCATGCCAAGGGGCTGCGGCCGGCGTTTGAGATCAAGAGCTTGCAGAGCGGAAGCTGGGCGTGGAAGAGCTATGCCCAGTGGCCGCCCGCGGGCGCCGCAGCGCGCAACTTATACCTCCACGCCGACGGTTCGGCGTCGTTCGATCCGCCGGCGAGCGGCGAGGCGTGCCGCGAATATGTCTCGGACCCCGCCAGTCCGGTGCCGTTCCGCGCGCGGCCGATCTCGCCGACGTACCCCGCGCCCGAGTGGCGCTGGTGGGAGGCCGACGACCAGCGCTTCGTCGACGGACGCCCCGACGTGCTCACCTGGACCAGCGCGCCGCTGACACAAGACCTCGTGGTTACAGGAACTTACGCGGCGGAGTTGCGAGCGGCAACGAGCGGGACCGATGCCGATTTCGTGGTCAAGCTGATCGACGTCCTGCCCGAGGATGTCGACAAGCCGGTCACCGACGGCAAGCTCGGCGACTATGGCAAAACGATGAACGGGTATCAGTGGCCGATCGCGATGGAAGTCCGTCGCGGACGCTACCTGTTGAGCGATGTCGATCCGAAACCTCTCATACCCAACGAGATTTCGGCGTGGGACGTGCCCTTGCGCGAACACGACCACGTGTTCCGCACGGGCCACCGGCTGATGGTCCAGGTCCAGTCGAGCTGGTTTCCGGTGATCGACCGCAATCCGCAGAAATTCGTCCCCAACATCGCCAGGGCGCGCCCCGAGGACTACGTCAAGGCGACGCAAAGCGTCTGTCCGGGGTCGCTCGTCCGCCTCCCCGTGATGGCCTCCGGCTGACCGTCTACCCGGATGCGGCTGTCCGATTGCCATAACGTGGACGACTTCCGCCGACTCGCGAAGGCGCGCCTGCCGTGGCCGGTGTTCGACTATATCGACGGGGCCGCCGACGACGAGCTTACCAAGGCGCGCAACACCGCCGCGTTCGACGAAGTCGACCTCGTCCCCGACGTGCTCGCCGGGGTCGATGCGATCGACACCTCGTGCACGATCATGGGCCGGCGCTGCGCGCTGCCGCTGATGCTCTCGCCCACCGCGCTTCAGCGGGTGTTCCACCGCCACGGCGAGCGCGCGGTGGCGCGCGCGGCGGAAAAGTTCGGGGTGTGGTTCGGCATCTCGAGTCTGGGCACGACGAGCATCGAGGACATCGCCGCCCTCACCGCCGGGCCCAAGCTGTTCCAGCTTTACGTCCACAAGGACAAAGGCCTCAACCGCAGCATGATCGAGCGCTGCCGGGCGGCGAAGTTCGACGCGATCGCGCTGACGGTGGACACCGTCGTCGGCGGCAAGCGCGAGCGGTGCCTGCGCAGCGGCTTCTCCAGCCCGCCGCGCTTCGGTCCGTCGTCGATGCTGTCCTACGCCACCCGCCCGCGCTGGACGCTGGGCTACCTGCTGAGCGACAAACTCCGCCTGCCCCAGCTCGACGGCCATGTCGACGCGGGCACCGGCAAGCCTATGGCGATCCAGAAATACTTCACCGAGCTGCTCGACCCCACGCTCGACTGGCGGGCGGCTGAACGGATCCGCGACGAGTGGGGCGGCACCTTCTGCCTCAAGGGCGTGGTCAGCGTGGCCGACGCGCGCCGCGCGGTGGCGATCGGCGCCGACGCGATCATGGTCTCGAACCATGGCGGCCGCCAGCTCGACGGCAGCATCGCGCCGTTCGACGCCTTGCCGGGAATCGTCGATGCGGTCGGCGGCCAGATCGAGGTGATCTGCGACGGCGGGGTGCGGCGCGGCACCCACGTGCTCAAGGCGCTGGCGACCGGCGCGACCGCCGCCTCGGGCGGACGGCTGTACCTTTACGCGCTCGCCGCCGCGGGCCAGGCCGGGGTCGAGCGCGCGCTGGCGATCCTCCAGGACGAGATCGAGCGGGGGATGCGGCTGATGGGCGTGTCGCGGATCGACCAGCTGATCCGCGACAAGCTGCGCTACCGCTAGGCCCCGCTCTCCACCGCCTCCGCCCGCCGCCCGACCGAACTCCAGTCGATCCGCCGCGTCGCGTACATCACCCCGGCGAGCGCCATGAACAGCAGTACCGAGCCGATCAGCAGCGACCACGCCTCGAGGTTGAGGAGCACGTAGAGCACCGCGTAGAGTCCCAGCAGCAGCGCGCCGATGAACCGT
>DATLDS010000055.1:0-8191 GCA_035525735.1 Novosphingobium sp. | reverse complement strand
GCGCTGGCACAGGGCGTCGATCCGCCCGCGGTCGAGAGCGGCGGCGCGCGGTTCTCGCTGGTACCCGAGGCGTGAGCCGGCTCGCCGAACGGCTCGTCGTGCTTCATGCCGAGGGCCACGCGGAGCCGCTCGACGACTTGCGCGACGACAGCCGCTTCGCCACCGGCGAGCCGCGCGACGCGGCGGTGCTCGCCGCGATCGTCGACCGCCCGCGCCCGGCGTTCCTGCTAACCCACCGCCCGTCGAACATGCGCGCGCATCCCGGCCAGGTGGCGTTTCCCGGCGGCAAGATCGATCCGGGCGAAACTCCGGTCGAGGCAGCCCTGCGCGAGGCGTGGGAGGAACTCGCGATCGAGCCTTCCGACGTAACCGTCATTGGCGAAAGCGACGTCTACCGCACCGGCACCGGCTATGCCGTCACCCCCGTGGTCGCGGTGATTCCGCCCGACTTGCCGCTGGTCCCCAACCCGACCGAAGTCGCGCAGTGGTTCGAGGCGCCTGTCGACTTCGTCTTCGATCCCGCCAACCACCGCCACAACGCGGTGTTCTGGCAAGGCGCCGAGCGGCGATTCATCGAGATCATGTGGGGCGAGCACCGTATCTGGGGGGTGACCGCGGCGATCATCGCCAACCTTTCGCGGCGGATCGCCTGGGCGCGCGCGGTCGATGCCTGAGCGCCTGCCTGACGCTGCGTGGACGCGGCGCGAAGACCTCGCCGCGCTGGTCGCCGCGCTGGGGGCCGGAAACGCGCGCTATGTCGGCGGGGCGGTGCGCGACACGCTGCTCGGGCTCGAGGTCCGCGACGTCGATGTGGCTACGGTCCTCGAACCGGTCGAGGTCATCGCCCGGCTCGACGCGGCGGCGATCCGCAGCGTTCCCACGGGACTCAAGCACGGCACGATCACCGCGATCCTGCCCCACGGCAACGTCGAGATCACCACGCTGCGCAAGGATGTCGCAACCGACGGCCGCCACGCCGAGGTCGCGTTCTCGAGCGACTGGCAAGAAGACGCCGCACGGCGCGACTTCACCATCAACGCGCTTTACGCCGACCCGGAAAGCCTTGAGCTGTTCGACTGGTTCGGCGGCCGCGAGGACCTGGCGGCGCGGCGCGTGCGGTTCATTGGCGATGCCGCTGCGCGCATTCGCGAGGACCACTTGCGGATCCTGCGCTACTTCCGCTTCCAGGCGAGGTTCGGCTCACAACCGGCTGACAAGGAAGCCGAAAATGCCTGCGCCGATCTCGCCCCGTCGCTCACGGCCCTGTCGCGCGAGCGGATCGGGTGGGAGCTGCTCAACCTGCTCGCGCTGCCCGACCCCGCGCCCACCCTGGCGCGGATGGCCGAACTGGGCGTACTCCAAGTCGTGATGCCCGAGGCCGACCCGGCCGGGCTCGCCGCGCTGGTCGCCGAGGAACGCCGCCAGAGGGTCGCGCCCGACGCGCTGCGCCGCCTCGCCGCGCTGCACCCCCCCGATTCCGCCACCGCAGAACAAGTCGCCGCGCGGCTGCGCTTGTCGGTCGCGCAGAAGAAGCGCCTCGCGCTTGCGGCGCGGCGCGAACACGGTCCCGGCGAGCCCCGCGCGCTGGCCTATCGGCTGGGGCGTGACGAAGCGCTCGACCGCCTGCTGATCGCAGGCGAGGACGTCGCCAAGCTCGAAGGTTGGGACATTCCCGCGTTCCCGCTCAAGGGCGGCGCCATCCTCGCGCGCGGGGTGAAGGCCGGGCCCGAAGTGGCGCGCATCCTCCGCGTCGTCGAGGACCGCTGGGTCGCCGAAGGCTTTCCCGGCGAGCAGCGCGTCACCGCGCTGCTCGACGAAGCGCTTGCCTAGAACTTGTTGCCGCGCGGAAACCCACCCGGCGGCAGCCGCCCCGCCGCCCCGCGCGCGACTTTCCACAGCAGCATGTCCTTCTCGGTGCGCACCCGGCCGGTGTCGCCGCCCATCGTCCAGCTCAATCCCTCGTCGAGCTTGAGCGTCACCGCGTCGCTGAGCCCGCCGTCGCGGTAGCGCTGGAGCGTCACGCCCTGCCCCTTGGCGAGCAGCGGCAGCTCGGACAGCGAGAAGATCACAAGCTTGCGGTTGTCGCCGACCACCGCGACGTGATCGTGCTCGGGCGCGATCTCGCGGACCACGGCGAGCTTGACCCCCGGCTTGGTGGTCATCACCGCGCGGCCCTTGCGCGTCTCGGCGAGCAGCTCGCCCGCCTCGGCGGCGAACCCGCGTCCGGCGCTCGAGGCGAGCAATAGCTGCGCCTCGGGCCGATAGGCGAGCAGCGCGACGATTCCCGCCTCGGGATCGATGTCGAGCATCGTCCGCAGCGGCTCTCCGAAGCCGCGCGCGCCGGGCAGCTTGTCCGCGCCGAGCGTGTAGAACCGGCCGTTGTCTGCGGCGATCAGCAGCTTGTCGGTGGTCTGCGCGTGGAGCGCGAACGCCGGTCCGTCACCATCCTTGAACTTGAAGTCGCGGTCGAGCGGCTCGTGCCCACGCGCGGCCCTGATCCACCCGCGCGCGGAAAGGATCACCGTCACCGGCTCCTTCTCGATCATCGCGTCCATGTTGAACTCGCGCGCCGGCGCGGCCTCGGCGATCTTCGTACGGCGGCGGCCGAGCGGCGTGTCCTCGCCGTACTCCTTGCGCAGCGCGGCGAGATCGCGCTTGAGCCGCGTGCGCTGACGCGCCGGGCTGTCGAGCAGCTTCTGAAGCTCGTCCTGCTCCTTGAGCAGCTCTTCGCGCTCGCCGCGCAGCTCCATCTCCTCCAGCTTGCGCAAGCTGCGCAGCCGCATGTTGAGGATCGCCTCGGCTTGGCGGTCGGTCAGCCCGAACTCGGCCATCATCACCGGCTTGGGCTCATCCTCGCCGCGGATGATCTCGATGATCCGGTCGAGGTTGAGGAACGCGACGATGTAGCCTTCGACGAGCTCGAGCCGCGCCGCGATCTTGTCGAGCCGGTGGCGGGTGCGGCGCAGGAGGATGTCGATCTGCGCGATCACCCATTCCTGGAGCAGCAGCTTGAGCCCGAGCACGCCGGGCGTGCGCCCCGCGTCGAGCACGTTGAGGTTGAGGCTGAAGCGGCTCTCGAGGTCGCTCAGCCGATAGAGCGATTCCTTGAGCAGCTCGGGATCGACGTTGCGGCTGCGGGGCACGAGCACGAGGCGGATCGCCTCGTCGCTCTCGTCGCGGACGTCCTCGAGGATCGGCAGCTTCTTGTCGGCGATCAGGCTCGCGATCTGCTCGATCAGCTTGCCCTTCTGAACCTGATAGGGGATCTCGCCGACCACCAGCTGCCAGGTGCCGTTGGCCAGCCGCTCGATCCCCCCCTCGCGATCCTCCGCGGTCTTCGCATCGGGCGCGTGGAACCGCGCGCGCACCCTGAACGCGCCGCGTCCGCTGTCGTACGCCGCGGCGATCGCCGCGGGGCTGTCGACGATCACCCCGCCGGTGGCGAAGTCGGGGCCGTGGAAGACCTGCATCAGGTCGGCGTTCTCGGCGTGGGGGTTGTCGATCAGCAGCAGCGTCGCGTCGATCACCTCGGCGACGTTGTGGCTGGGGATCGAAGTCGCCATCCCCACCGCGATCCCGCTGGCGCCGTTGGCGAGCAGGTTGGGGAACAGCCCGGGGAATATCTCGGGCTCTTCCTCCTCGCCGTTGTAGGTCGGGACGAACCCGGTCGCGCCCTCGTCGAGGCCCGCCATCAGCAGCATCGCGGTGCGCGTCAGGCGGGCTTCGGTGTAGCGATAGGCGGCGGCGTTATCGCCGTCGATGTTGCCGAAGTTGCCCTGTCCCTCGACCAGCGGATAGCGCAGCGCGAAATCCTGCGCGAGGCGGACCATCGCATCGTAAACCGACTGGTCGCCGTGCGGATGGTACTTGCCGATGACATCGCCGACCACCCGCGCAGATTTCTTGAACGCCTGGTTGGGCTCGAGCCGCAGCTGGCGCATCGCCCACAGCAGCCGGCGATGAACCGGCTTCAGCCCGTCGCGCAAGTCCGGGAGGCTGCGCGCGGTGATCGTCGACAGCGCGTAAACGAGATAGCGCTCGGAGAGTGCGTTATCGAACGGCGTGTCGATCGGTTCAGGGTCGAGAACGGAGGCCATCAGGGCTCAGCCGCTAGCAGCCGGGGCGGCGCGTCGCCAAGGCCCCACAGGGGCTTGTGCACGGCGACGCTGGATCGTAATATCAACCAAATTGGTGGAGATTGGCATGCGCTGGATCGTTCCTGCTTTGGCCGCTGCGTTGCTCGCGGGGTGCAGCGAAAGTCCGTCATCGACTTCGCAAGAACGGGTCGCCGCCTACGATGTCGCCGAGGCGCCTGCGTCCGCAGCCGATGCCGCCTCCGAAGCCGCGACAGCCGCCGGCGAAACCGCCGCCGTCGCCGATGCCCCGGCCTCTTTGCCGAATGCCGACTCCCGGCCGATCCCGACCGCGGCGTCGCAGCCGAAGATCGCGTACATTTACAAATACGGCTATCGCTTGGCGACCGAGCGGGTCGCCCAGCTGCAAAAAGCGCACGCCGATTACTGCGAGAAGCAGGGGCCGCGCGTTTGCCGCATCCTCGACATGCGGCAATCGGGCGCGGAAGGCGATTACGCTTCCGGCTCGCTCGCGCTGGCGGTCGCCGCGTCCCGCGCGCGCGCCTTCGGGGTCGAGCTCTCGCGTCTCGCCGAAAGCGCAGGCGGCAAGGAAATCTCGGCCGCGATCACGGGCGAGGACTTGTCCAAGCAAATGGTCGACACCGAAGCGCGCCTGCGCGCGCGAACGCTGCTGCGCGACCGGCTGATGGAAGTGCTCGCGACCCGCAAAGGGACCGTCGCCGAACTGGTCGAGGCCGAGCGCAGCGTCGCGCAAGTCAACGAAGAGATCGATGAAGCACGCGCCTGGCTCGAAGAGATGCGCGGGCGGGTCGACTTCAGCCGGGTGAACATCGCCTACAGCTCGGGCGCGCCCGCGGGCGGAGGGTTCAGCGCCCCGATCCGCGGGGCGCTCGGCAGCATGGGCTCGATCCTCGGCGTTGTTGTCGCCGCGTTGATCGTGGCGTTGACCGTTGCGCTGCCGCTATTGCTGATCGTTTTCGGAGTGCTTTGGGTGCGCCGGCGCTGGCGCGAGGGTCGGTTCGCGCCGCTTGGAATTCGCGGGCAGCCCGCCGCCGAGGCGGAGGAGCCCGCCTAGACCCGCTGCATGTCGCGGCTTTCCCCCGGAATCCGCACTTCGAGCCCGTCGAGCGCTTCGCTCAGGACGATCTGGCACGACAGGCGGCTGGTGCGCGTCACTTGCGCCGCGAGGTCGAGCATGTCCTCCTCGTCCTCGACCGCGGGGGGCAGGCGGTCGAACCACTCGGGCGCGACGATCACGTGACAGGTCGAGCACGCCATCTGGCCCTCGCAGGTGCCCTCGAGCGGCATCCCGGCGTTTTGCGCGACCTCGAGCAGGCGCTCGCCGGGCGCGCCTTGCGCGGCGATCCGCTCGCCCTTGGCGGTGACGAAGGTGACCGCGACGCTCACAGCCCTTGCGCCTCGGCGCCCGCGCGGATCGTCGCTGCCGCTTCCTCGATTTGGGCTGCCGTGGTGTAGCGCCCGAAGCCGAGCCGGATCGACGATTTCGCCTGGGCGTCGCTGCGGCCCAGCGCGCGCAGCACATGGCTCGGGCGGCCCGAGCCGCTGGCGCACGCCGAGCCCGCGGAAAACGCGAGCTCACGGCAGTCGCTCATCAGCCGGGCGACGTTGAGGCCATCTCGCCGGAGGTTGAGGTTGCCCTTCCAGCGGTGGTCGGCGCGTCCGTTGAGCTCCCATCCGGGCAGCCCCGCGCGCAGAGTTGTCCACAACTTGTCCACATGCTCCGTATCGGCTTGTCGACAGCTTATCGCCAGCTTTGCCGCCGCGCCGAAACCGGCGCACAACGCCGGGCTCAGCGTGCCCGAGCGCATGCCCTGCTCCTGCCCGCCGCCGAATTGAACGGGCTTCAGGTCCACCCCGTCGCGCACCCACAACGCGCCGACGCCCTTGGGCCCGTGGAGCTTGTGCGCCGAGATCGCGATCAGGTCGGCCGCTTCTGGAGCGGCCAATTTGCCCGCGCCTTGCACCGCGTCGCAGACAAACAGCGCGCCCGCCGCGCGCGCGCGGCTTGCCAGAGCGGCGACCGGCTGGATCGTGCCGATCTCGTTGTTGACCTGCATCACCGCGAGGAGTTCGACGCCGTCGGGTAGCGCCTCATCGGGTGCCACCAGCCCCTCGCCATCGACCGGCAGCACCGCCGCATTCGGATCGGCCGCGCGCGCGGTGTCGAGTGCCGCGGCGTGCTCAATTCCCGAGACCGCGATCCGCTTCGCGCCGCTGCCGAAAATCGCAAGGTTGAGCGCCTCGGTCGCGCCCGAGGTAAAGATCACCCGTCCGCCCGGAGGGAGCAGCGCGCCAACCTGCTCGCGCGCGACCTCGATCGCCGCCGCCGCCGCGCGCCCCGGCCGGTGGGGGCTGTGCGGATTGGCGAAACCCGCCTCATCCGGTCCCGCCAGCCACGGCAGCATCGCCGCGCGCGCTTCGGGGGCGAGCGGAGTGGTCGCCTGGTAATCGAGGTAGATCATGCCGCCCGGTAATCTTGGGCAGCGTCGCGACGGGCGATGGCGCGCCACGCGTCGAGCGCCCGGTCGATATCACCCTCGCGCGTCTCGCGGCCGATGCTGATGCGGATCACCTCGCCCGCGCCCGCGATCCCCATCGCGCTGAGCACGTGGCTCTCGCGCAGCGAGCCCGACGAGCACGCGCTCCCCGCCGAGATCGCGATCCCCGCCGCGTCGAAGCGGATCAGTTGTGCCGCCGACGACACCCCCGGCATCCGGTACGCGCCGATCGTGGCGAGCCGCGGCGCGCCCTCAGCGACGACCTCGCCGCCGCCCGCGACGATCCCCGCCTCGAGCCGCGCGCGCAGCCGCGCCGCCTCGCCCAGCCAGCCGTTCCCCGCTTCGAGCGCCGCCGTCAGCCCGAACGCGCCGGGCAGGTTCTCGGTCCCCGCCCGATAGCCGCGCTCCTGCCCGCCCCCCGCGTCGAGCAGCGCGAAGTCGCGCACCAGCAGCGCGCCGACGCCGACCGGCCCGCCGAATTTGTGTGCCGACAGCGCGATCAGATCAGCCTCGGGCAAGGCCAGCTTGCCCGCGCCTTGCGCACAGTCGGCGAGCAGCACGCCCCCGGCCCCGCGCACCGCTTCGGCGATGGCGGCCAGCGGCTGGATCACGCCGGTCTCGTTATTGACTTGTTGCACCGCGACGAGGCCCGATGTCGCGCAATCAACGGGATCAACCCACCCTTGCTCATCGACCGCCAAGACGGCCATTGGACTTAGCCGCAGCACCGCCTCGTGCTCGACCGCCGAGACCGCCGCCAGCGGTGCGCGCGCGTGGCGCACCGCGAGCGCCAGCGCTTCGCTCGCGCCGCTGGTGAACACCACCTCGCCGTCCCAGCCGAGCGCCGCGCGGACGCGTTCGCGCGCGTCTTCGAGCGCGGCGCGCGCCTTGCGTCCGGCGGCGTGCGGGCTCGACGGATTGGCCCAGATCGCGAATCCTTCGCGCATCGCTTCGGCCGCCGCGGGCAGCAGCGGCGTGGTCGCGGCATGGTCGAGATAAAGGCGTTCGGTCAGTTAAGTTGCTTTCGAGGCTCCGGTTTCTATATAGCGCGCGCTTCGAATCCGCCTAGCGCGCTCCCCCTCGGCGCCGCTCGCCACGCCAGGAACATCATGCCCTCTGTCATTTTCCCCGGTCCCGAAGGCCGCCTCGAAGGCCGTTTCCAGCCCGCCAGCCGGCCGCGCGCGCCGGTCGCGATGATCCTCCATCCGCACCCCCAAGGCGGCGGCACGATGAACGACCGGGTCGTCCAGGCGCTTTACAAGACGTTCGTCAACCGCGGCTTCGCCACGCTGCGCTTCAACTTCCGCGGGGTCGGGCGCAGCCAGGGCAGCTTCGACAACGGCATCGGCGAATTGTCCGACGCCGCAGCCGCGCTCGACTGGGTCCAGTCGATCCATCTCGAGGCGCAGACCACCTGGATCGCCGGGTTCAGCTTCGGGGCGCAGCGGGGTGGTCGCGGCATGGTCGAGGTAAATCACCGGGTTAGGCCCCACTATTCGCAATGGTGAAAAAGTTGCTTTTGGAACGCGGACTTCTATATAGCGCTCCACTTCCTATCACAGTCCTTTGTCGGAACGG